>JAVBNK010000024.1:0-4582 GCA_031551595.1 Rikenellaceae bacterium
TATAGCCCAGGATGCCTTTGAGTTCGCCCTCCGAGGCGGCCTTCACGGCAGCGCAGATCTCGGCGTAGGAGGCAGCCTTTTCGAGGCGGCACGTGAGGTCGACCACCGACACGTCGAGGGTCGGCACGCGGAACGACATACCCGTGAGCTTACCCTTCAGTTCGGGGATCACCACGCCGACGGCCTTCGCTGCGCCGGTCGACGAGGGGATGATGTTGCCGCCTGCGGCACGGCCTCCGCGCCAGTCCTTCATCGACGGGCCGTCGACGGTTTTCTGGGTGGCGGTGGTGGCGTGCACGGTAGTCATCAGGCCTTCGACGATGCCGAATTTGTCGTTGAGCACTTTGGCCAGCGGCGCGAGGCAGTTGGTGGTGCACGATGCGTTCGACACGATCTGCTCGCCCTTATAGCTTTTGTTGTTCACGCCCATGACGAACATCGGGGTGTCGTCCTTCGAAGGGGCGGACATCACCACGCGTTTCGCGCCGGCTTCGATGTGCTTCGCGGCGAGCTCCTTGGTCAGGAACAGGCCGGTCGACTCGACGACGTACGCGGCGCCCACTTCGTTCCAGCGGAGCATGGCGGGGTCTTTTTCCGCCGTCACGCGGATGGTGTTGCCGTTGACCACGAGGTTTCCGTCCCTGACTTCGACGGTGCCGTTGAAACGTCCGTGCACGGAGTCGTAGCGGAGCATGTAGGCCATGTAGTCGACCGTGATCAGGTCGTTGATACCCACCACCTGGACATTCGGGTTGGCGGCAGCTGCGCGGAACACGAGGCGCCCGATGCGTCCGAAGCCGTTGATGCCGATTTTGATCTTAGACATAGTTTTGTATTTTAAGAAGTTTTGTGTGTTGCGCAGAGGGTGTCCGGGGTTTCCCGGCGCTCGGTTTTCCGAGCCGCAAAGTTACGGAATCTTTCCCGGAATTCAAAATTTAATTTTTTCTTCAAATCGAGGGCGTGTATTTTTAATATTATTAATATATTTATAAAATAATTTAAATTATTTATGAAACCTGGCAAAGGAAGCGGTTTGATGTGCGGGCGGATAAAAAATACATACCTTTGCGGTATAATGAAACGTCCATGAAAAAATACCCTTCGATCATCGAACTGGCCGCCCTGGCCGGCGTATTCATCTGCTGGCAGAACCTGGTGGCGATCGTGCTTTACATGCTTACGCCGCTGACCGGGATGTCCATGGGGGCGCTGACCTTCACGACCAACGTAGTGACTTTCATCTCTGTAGGGTGGCTGGCAGTGTGGTACGGCAGGGTGCGCGGACAGGCCGCGCCGCGCATCGGGATGAAATTCCGGCCGCAATGGTGGCCGTCGCTGCTGTGGGCTTTCGCGCTGATGTGCGCCTGCACGGTGGTGCTCGAACCGTTGCTGTTGCTCTTCCCGCAGCGTTGGTTCGACTTCATGGACAGCCAGTATGTCCTCGGATGGTGGTTCGCGGCGTCCTCGATATTGCTGGCGCCCGTGGCCGAAGAGATGCTTTTCCGCGGGCTCGTCCAGAAAGCCTCGGTCGATGCGTACGGCCCGGCGAAAGGCATCCTGCTGGCGGCTGCCGTCTTCGGGCTGGTGCATTGGATGCCCATGTCGGTCATCAACGCCTTCGTGCTCGGGATTATCCTCGGGTATGTCTACTATAAGACCGCATCGATCGTGCCGGTCGTCCTGCTTCACCTGGCGAATAATGCGCTGGCCTACTTTTCGTTGTACGTGTGCCGCAGGGACGGTATTTCGACCCATTCGCTCCGGGTGGCGATGGACAGCGAACCGTTCTACTGGATGCTCTACGGGGTTTGCTGCGTGGCGGTCGTCGCGGGTGCGGTGATGGTGTGGCGCGGCCTGAACGGTAAAAAACACCCCCTCAGGCCTTTCGAACAATAAAACCGCCGCCTGTTGCGTTATCAGGTAACGGCGGGAGGTTGGGGGCCGTGTGAATGCAGCTTTGCGGTGCAAGGCTGAAGGCCCCCGGTCCGGCGGAAAGGGGTTGGATTTTGTCCGCCGCAGGCTCCGCTCCGCCCGTTGACGGCGGCAGGCCGGGGTTGCAGGGACGGAGCGCAGCCGGGAATGCCGCCGGCGTGGAAGATGTCTTGCGGTAAATTGACGGGATAATTCCGAAAAATGATTAGATTTGCAGTCTGAATGAAGCGTAACCGGCGCATTTATATCGTAGTCGTGCTGCTGCTGGTCCTGGGATGCGGGGCCGGCTGCAGGCGTTTCGTGAGCCCGCTGATGGGGGATAAGGTGCTGGCCCGCGTGGGCGACGAACTGCTCACGGTGTCCGACGTGCGGTCGATCTTCACTCCCGGCCTGGCGCCCGAAGACAGCCTGCGCATGTTGGAAACCTATGTGGACATGTGGGTCAAAAAGCAACTCAAGATACAGGAAGCCGAGGACCGCTTCCCGGAGAGCGTGCCCGACATCGAACGCAGGGTGGCCGAATACCGCAACTCGCTGTTGAGCCTGAAACTGGACGATTACCTCGTGTCGACGCGTGTGGATACGCTCTTCACGGCCGACGAGGTGCAGCAGTATTATAACGACAACCGGGGCGACTACCTGCTCGACCGCGAAATCTTCACCGGCCGCATGGTGCGCATTCCGGACGACTACCGCCAGCGCGGGAAAGTGAAGGAGTTGCTGCGTTCGGAAAGCGAGGCGCAACGCCTCGACCTGGCCGACATCTGCCAGAAGAACGGTTTCGAATGCCGCGAATTCACGGTGTGGACGGACCTTTCGGAACTGCTCGCGCTTTTGCCGCGCAGTGTCGACGCCCGGAAGGCTTTCCTCGGCGAAGGCGTGCAGGAGGCGCGTGAAGGGACATACTATTATTATTTCGTGCTCACGGCCCGGCGCGGGGTGGGCGAGGCGGTGCCGATGGAGCGTGCCGAAGCGGCCATAAAACGTACGCTGGCCACCCGCAGGCGTGCCGATATCCTCCGCGCATACGAAGACAGTATATATAATGCGGCCGTCAGCCGCCGATCGATAGTGATAAACGTAGAATAAGATGAAGAATAAATTGAGGTTCGCGGCGGTTGCCGGCGTATTGGTTTTAGCCGCATCGGCGGGCATGGTCAGGGCGGAGCAGCCGTCGGGCAAAATCGTGGTGGACGAAGTGGTCGCCGTAGTGGGCAATTCGGCCATCCTCTACTCCGAAGTGGTCAGCTACAGCCAGCAGATGCAGGCCCAGCGCCGCGAGGAAGGCTACACCTCCGACCGCGACCCGATCAACGAGGCCCTCGAAGCGCTGATGCTGCGTAAACTGCTGTACAACCAGGCGCTGATCGACTCGGTGAAGGTCAGCCTGACCGATGTCGACGGCATGATCGACGAGAACGTCCAGATGATGGTCAAAAAATTTGGCTCGATCAGCGCGATGGAGGACGCCCTGCACAAAACGGTGTTCGAATACCGCGACGAGATGCGCCAGCAGGCCACCGAAATGCGCCATGCGCAGATGATGCAACAGGAGGTCGTCGCCAAGGTGAAGATCACCCCGGGCGAGGTGGAACGTTATTACCGCAGCCTGCCGAAGGACAGCCTGCCGGTGGTCCCCGAACAATACGTCTACGCCCAGATCACCAAATACCCGCCCTCGCTCGGCGCCGCCAAACAGCGCACCCGCGAGCGCCTGCTGGAGTTGCGCGAGCGGATCGTCGGCGGGTCGAATTTCGCCGCCCTGGCCAGGATGTACTCCGAAGATCCCGGGTCGGCGGTGCGCGGCGGGGAGATGGACCCCATGCCCAAGGACAGCTATGTCGGCCCGTTCGCCGACGCCATCGGAAGGCTCAAGCCCGGCCAGGTGTCCGAGGTGGTCGAAACCGAATTCGGATTCCATATCATCGAGCTGATCAGCCGCGACGGCAACCTCTACCATTGCCGCCACATCCTGCTGCGTCCCTCGTTCACCCCGGCCGAGATGGGCGCCACGCTCAGTATGCTCGACTCGCTGGCAGGCCGGATCCGCGGCGGGGAAATCACTTTCGAAGCGGCCGCGATGGAATACTCGGACGACAAATTCTCGAAACTCAACGGCGGGCTGGTGAGCAACCACGAGTTGCTCGAAGCGATGAACCGGATGGACCCGGAGCTCACCACGACACGCTTTATCAAGGACCAGCTCCAGCCGAACGATTACCGCATCCTGAGCGGGCTGAAACCCGGCGAGGTGTCGAAAGCCCACCAGTCGCAGGACCTGAAGGGCAACCAGATGGTGAAGATCGTCAAACTGCTGGAGATCATCCCCGCGCATAAAGCCAGCCTGGGCGATGACTACCTGGATATCGAAAGGCTCGCCATGGAGGCCAAGCAGGAGCGCGAATTCAAAAAATGGCTCGACAAGAAAATCATGTCGATGTACGTGCGGATCGACCCGGGGTTCCGCGACGGCGAATTCGAGAACAAAAATTGGCTTAAGTAATTACGTACGGTCCCCGGAGGCCGTAACAGATCTACCCGACGGTGTATAAAAGGTTCGTAGGAGCGGCATTCGTGGCTGCGGCGCTTTGGAGCGACGTCGGTGCGGGCGGCTACGCCGGTCCGGGTCGCCAGCGGCCGGCCTCGGCCC
>JAVBNK010000070.1:0-5487 GCA_031551595.1 Rikenellaceae bacterium
AGTTGAAGATATACCCGGCATGGGCGGTGTATTTTTTGCCCGTGTGCGCAAAAGCCAGCGAGAGGCTCTTGTCGCGGGCCTTCTGGCGGTCGTAGATCCCCTCCGTGCCCCTGGTTTTATACTCCAGGTTGAAGCCCGACGAAGGCGAGATATTCTGGGCGTGGATGATCGAGAAATACTCCTCGGCATATTTTTTCTGCCCCGAGGTGAAATAGCCGAACTGGGTGAAGGGATGCTTGACGTTGTAGAAATTCGTCCGCGACGGGGTGAACAGGTAGGCGTCGAAAGCCTGGGCGAACTCGAAATCGCGGTGCTGCGGGCGGTCGAAGTAGCTCAGCGGAACGGACGCGCCCCCCAGGTTGCCCAGGTAGGCCGACCCGACATCCTTGCGCATGAACGGATAGTCGACCTGGAAGAGGTTGAGCGAGGTGTCGATGCTATGGATCTCGACGCTGTTGCGCCACAGGTCGACGTGCCAGCGGAAGTTTTCGCGCATACGTACCGAATCGTCGAAAAAGTACGATTCGAGGGGTTTGCGGGGCTTCTTTTCCTTTTGTTTTTTGCCTGCGGTGGTATCGGCCTGCCCCTGCGGAACGGACGGCGCCTGCTGGGCCTGCACCTGCATACAGCACAGTACGGCGACCAGTATTCCCGTTATTTTCAACGAAGCGATCCGCATAAGCAGCAGCAAAGCGCCTCCCGGCAACCGGGGAGATTTACTTTGCGCGGGCAAAGATAGCAAAAAAACGGGATATTCCCTTACTTATTGCGGCATACGGCGGCACGCACGGCCGACACCGCGACGTAGGCGGCGATGATGAGCGGCACGGCAGCGATCTGCAACACCGCGAGCGCCACGGCCGATGCGGCCAGAAAACAGTAGCGGAGTGCGTTTTCGCGCCATCCCCACGCGTGGAATTTCAGCGAGAACATCCGCAGGTTGCACACCAGCAGGAAGCACAGCACAGCCGATGCGACAAGGAGCACTCCGGGCGAAAACTCCGCCGCGCGGGTAAACGAAAGGTATCCGGCCGAGCCGACCAGCAATGCGCAGGCAGGCGTAGGCAGGCCGATGAATTCTTCGCTCTGCCGTTCGTCGATATTGAATTTAGCCAGCCGCAACGCCGAAAATGCCGCCAGCAGGAACACCGGCACTCCCCACACGGCGCCGAATCCGTCCGTCGCCCCGGCAAACATCGTGAACATCACCGCCGAAGGCGCTACACCGAAGCTCACCACGTCAGCCAGCGAATCGAGTTGCTTGCCGATCTCGGAATATTGCTTCAGCAACCGCGCGGCGAAACCGTCCAGGAAATCGAACACGGCCGCCGCCGCGATCAGCCAGAACGCCGCGTCGAGCATACCCATGAATGCCGCCGTCACTGCCATACACCCGCACAGCAGGTTCAGCAACGTGATCATATTCGGAATGGTGAACATTTTAATTTTCATACGCATGGAAATTATCATTCATGCAAAGGTAGCCAAAAAACGGCGGCGATTTTGCATTTGCGCTTTTTATACGTTATTTTGTAGTCAGAACACTCCCGCACCGGGCATTCATGCCCGCGGCTGCCGAGGCCGCGCCATAGATGCGAGCCGCGGGCCCGTGCCTTTCGCCGCGGCGAAAGGCGATAAACGCGACAAATAAATTACTCCGCCGCAGAGCGACGGGGTATCCACAGGGCTGCGATTGCCCGGGGCAATCGCAAAATCCCGCAGCCCGACGCTTGGCGCCGGCCCCCGCAGCCGCGGGATTTGGCCGGGACGATCGACGTAACATGATGATTATGCAACCATTGAAAGAATAAAAACCAACATAATGAATAAAAACAGATATTGTGTCATCATGGCGGGCGGCGTCGGAAGCCGCTTCTGGCCTATCAGCCGCAACGCCAAACCCAAGCAGTTTCTCGACATCCTGGACACCGGACGCTCGTTCATCCGCGCCACGTTCGAGCGTTTCCGGCCCATCGTACCGGTCGAAAACTTCCTGGTGGTCACCAACTCGGGCTACCGCGACCTGGTGCTCCAGCAGCTCCCCGAGCTCAGGCCGTCACAGGTGCTGGGCGAACCGATCGGCCGCAATACCGCTCCCTGCATCGCCTACGCCACGTTCCGCACGCTGGCCGTCGATCCCGACGCCGAGATGATCGTCACCCCGGCCGACCACCTGATCCTCAACGACGCCGAATTCTGCAAAGCGGTCGAAGAGTGCGCAGCCTTCGCCCACGACCATAACGCCCTGATGACCATAGGCCTGAAACCCACCCGGCCCGACACCGGCTACGGCTACATCCAGATCGGCGAGGCCGAGGGCAAAGGCCTCATCTGCAAAGTCAAGACCTTCACCGAAAAACCTAACGCCGAAATGGCGCAGGTGTTCGTGGACAGCGGTGAATTTTTCTGGAACTCGGGCATCTTCGTCTGGAAGGCGCGTGCGATCCGCGAGGCGCTCACCCGGTTCCTGCCCGACACCACGCAGCTTTTCGAAGCGGTAGGCGAAGCATATAATACTGAAAACGAGCAGGAACGCATCGACCAGGTCTATGCCGAATGCCGCCCCATTTCGATCGACTTCGCGGTGATGGAGAAAGCCTCGAACGTCTACGTGCGTTGCAGCGACTTCGGGTGGTCGGACGTGGGCACGTGGGGGTCGCTCTACCAGAACTCCGAGAAGGACGATAACGGCAACGTGGTGCCGCAACATTGCCTGACCTACAACACCCGCAACTGCATCATCAAAACCCCGCCCGACATGCTGGCCGTGGTCGAGGGACTGGACGACTACATCGTCGTGCAGAGCGGCAACGCACTGATGGTTTGCCCGAAATCGAACGAACAGAACGTCAAAAAATACATCGACGACATCAAATTCACCAAAGGCGAAACTTTTATTTAAATCCGCCATGATCGAACCTGCCGAAAAGATCGCCCTGCTCTACGAACATTACCTCGCATGCGGGAGTTGCGTATCGACCGACAGCCGCCGGGTAACCCCGGGGTCGCTGTTCTTTGCCCTGCACGGGGCGTCGTTCGACGGCAACCGCTTCGCCGCCGCCGCCCTGGAGGCGGGCGCTGCGGCAGCCGTGGTGGACGATCCCGTAGCCGCCGTCGATCCTCGCTACATCCTGGCACATAATACTTTAACCGCATTGCAGCAATTGGGCGCCCACCACCGCCAGGTGTTGGGGTTGCCCGTGCTGGCGATCACCGGGACCAACGGCAAGACGACCACCAAAGAGTTGGTGGCACGGGTACTGGCGCGGCAGTTCCGGATAACAGTCACGGCGGGTAACCTGAATAACCACATCGGGGTACCGCTGACGCTGCTCTCCATCCATGCCGACGCAGAGATGGCCGTAGTCGAGATGGGTGCGGGCGCTCCGGGCGAAATCGCCGCATTGTGCCGCATCGCCCAGCCCAATTACGGCCTGATCACCAACATCGGCATGGCCCACCTCGAAGGATTCCGTGATTTCGAAGGCGTTCGCCGGGGGAAGGGAGAACTTTACGACTTCCTGGACGCTAACGGCGGCGTGGCCTTCTACCGGCAGGAAGACCCCGTGCTCGCAGGCATGGCCTCGGAGCGCGAAGGGCTCAACGCCGTGCCCTACTCCGAACTTGGGGGCGAAATCCCGAGCCATCTGGAGGGCGATTACAACCTGTACAACATCGCCGCGGCGGTGGCCGTCGGCCAGTATTTTGAAGTGTCGCAGGACGATATCCTCGATGCGGTGGCAGGCTACGTGCCCGACAACAACCGTTCGCAGGCGGTCGAAACCGCCTGCAACCGCCTGCTGGTGGATTGTTACAACGCCAACCCGTCGAGCATGAGGGCGGCATTGGAAAATTTCTCGCGCGGCGGCAAAGCCGTGGCAGCGGACAAGGTCACCATCCTGGGCGACATGTTCGAACTGGGCGATGCGGCGGCGGCTGAACATGCAGCCATCGTGAAGTTTGCAGCGTGTGCGGGACTCGGGCAGGTGATCTTCGCCGGCGAAAATTTCGCACAAGCCTCCGCCGCGACCGTGATACCGGATTTTGCGCCCCTCGTTTTTCCGACGACGGCCGAACTGATCGCCTATCTGCGCCAAAACCCCTTTTCGGGCAAGCACATCCTCATCAAAGGGTCGCGCGGGATGCGGCTGGAAAGCATTACCGGATTATTGTAACACATTTCGAATCAGCACATCCAGGATACTGAAGCGAGCCCGCGGCACGATTGCCGCGGGCTCGCTTTATGACGTATCGGCCTCAATGTGAATCGGGGATAAAATTCCGGATACCCCCGGACGATGGGTCTTGCAGCCCCTTGCAAGGGACGCAGAGTTATCGGCACTAAAACCAGCCGTCCAAAAGCCGATCGCATGGGCCCGGGGCGAGGCCATCCGACACGAACAGCCGATACACAGACATAAACCGAAGCGTCTTATCCCGGACTCGCGTCCATACAAACGGCTACACCCCGGCATGGGGAGGCACTATTTTCCCAACAATTCCCGGACTTCCCTGTACACCTGCGCGGCGGTGAAGCCGAATTTTTCGTCCAGCACGGCGTACGGAGCGGAGTACCCGAAGTGGTCGAGCCCGTGGACCATCCCGGCATCGCCCACCAGGCCGCGCAACGTCACCGGCAGGCCCGACGTAAGCCCGTAGCGCGGCACTCCGGCGGTCAGCACGCTGTCCTGGTAATCGGCCGACTGGTCGCGGAACAACCCTTCCGAGGGTACCGATACGATCCTTGCCTCGATGCCGTCCGCAGCCAGCAGCGCCGCGCCTGCGACGAGCGTCGATACTTCCGAGCCGCTCGCCACCATCAGCACGTCGGCCTTCGGCGCATCCACGACCACATAAGCGCCCTTTGCGGCGGCCCCGGCCTCGTTGCGGCGGTCAGCCGAAGCGGGCAGGTCCTTGATGTTCTGGCGCGAAAGCACCATCGCGGCCGGACGGCGGCACTCCAACGCGCAAGCCCATGCGGCGACCGTTTCCGGACCGTCGGCCGGGCGCATCACCAGCATCGACCGCTCGCCCCGGTGGTTGTGCAACTGTTCCATCAGGCGCAGTTGGGCCTCATGCTCGACGGGTTGGTGCGTAGGGCCGTCCTCGCCCACGCGGAACGAGTCGTGCGACCATACGTAAACCACTTTCAGGCGCATCAGCGCCGCCAGCCTCACGGCCGGTTTCATATAGTCCGAAAAGACGAAGAACGTGCCGCAGGCCGGAATCACCCCGCCGTGCAGCGCCATTCCGTTGCAGATGCAGGCCATCGTCAGTTCGCATACCCCCGCCTGGAGGAACCCGCCGCTGAAATCGCCCTTCGAGAAGGCCTTGCGGTATTTCAGGAATCCGTCGGTCTTGTCCGAATTGCTCAGGTCGGCCGACATGACGATCATGTTTTCAACCGTTTGTGCATAATAACCCAGCACCGCAGCCGACGCCGCGCGTGTAGCCATGCCTTCCGACAGCGCCACCTTCGAATAGTCC
>JAVBNK010000037.1:0-32160 GCA_031551595.1 Rikenellaceae bacterium
AATAGAGAAATCCCCAACAATCCAATGATTGTCAGGGATTTATTTTGAGCCGCAACCCGGACTCGAACCGGGGACCTCTTCATTACGAGTGAAACGCTCTACCGACTGAGCTATTGCGGCGGACCGGTATGGTTAACGGAGTGCAAAGATGCGAAAAAAAATTGTAATCCCATCAAGTGACGCTAAAAAAACGTATTTATCCCGGGAATTATATACTTCATTGCACTCCGTCGGTTTTCTGGGTTGGCGGGCAACCCGCGACCCCTGCGCCCACAGTGCAAAGCGCCGCCGGAGGTAGCTGCGGAGCCGGGAAAATCAACCGGTATATCGTTGCCTTTATCTGATCCCGTTGGCGTTGAGGAACCGGATATACTGTTGGCGGTTCTGTTCATGCCCGGCCAGGTTGGTGGCGAAACGGTGGTAGCCGGAAAAGTCCGGCGCAGCGCAGAAATAGACGTAGTTATGGCGTTCGTGGCCGAGCACGGCATCGAGGGCTTTGATCGAGGGCATACAGATGGGCCCCGGGGGCAACCCGCGGTACATATAGGTATTGTAGGGGGAGTCGATGAGTTTGTGGCGGTCCAGGATACGGCGTAATGAGAAATCACCGGCGGCGAATTTGAGGGTCGGATCGGCCTGCAGGGGCATCCCGATACGCAGGCGGTTGATGTAGACGCCGGCCACCCGGGGCATTTCGTCGCTCATTTTGGTCTCCTCGTAGACGATCGAGGCGAGGGTGGCGACTTGCACGGGCGTGAGTTTCATCGATTCGGCTTTGGCCCGGCGGTCGTCGTCCCAGAACCGGTTATACTCTTTCTTCATCCGGTCGCAGAGGGCTTCGGGCGACGAGTTCCAATAAATTTCGTAGGTATTGGGGATGAACATCGCGATGAAGGTTTGCGGCGTGAAACCGTACTTCTCGATGAACACAGGGTCGTTGAAAGCCGACAGCAAGGCGATAGAGTCGGGCTCGACCTGCCGCGAGAGTGCCCCGGCAAGGCGGTCGACGGTGCGTATATTGTTGAATGTGAGTTTGACCGGGGTTTGCAGTCCGCGCCTGAACATTTTGACCAGCGCGAGGTGGTTTATCCGTTCGGGCAGCACGTAGCGCCCCGGCCGCACGGCGTCGGGCAGTCCGTATATGCGTGCGACGGTCTGGAACAGGGCCGGTTTGCGCAGACGGCCTTCGAGCGAGTCGGACAGTTGGGCGTAATCGGCCCCGGTGGGTACGAAGACGCTTCCGGGCACGGCCACGGCGTTCGACATCATCCCGCCCAATGACAGGAAAGCGGCTGCAGCGGCGATGATAATGACCGCGGCTGCGGTCCGGATCAATGTACGGGACAGTTTTATTTGCGGTCGGTTCATGATTTTCAATCTCTAAGGGTTCAATTTCCCGCCGGTTTGGTTACCCATGCATGGCATGGGTTTCCTTCTCGCGGCCCGGCAGAGGTCGCCTGCAACCTCTGCCCTCGCTCGCAGCGTCGGTTGCGGCGGGGTTGTTTATTTCCACGGCTGCGGGGGGCTCCGGCAAAGTCGGCGGACCGCAGAATCGCGCATTTCCCCCGAGGAGAAATGCAGCGTATTGGCATCTCCTTCAGAGATGCGTTTGCAAATATATGAAAAATGTCTAACTTTGCCGCCGCCGGGTAAGTCTTATACGACCAGCTCCTGCTGAATCCCCCAGGGTCGGAAGACAGCAAGGGTAGGCGGTTGTAGCGGTGCGATATGAGTCGCTTACCCGGCTTTTTTTAATTCGAGGTGTGGTCTTCAGTGGGCTGCGTGCATTGCACGCCATATTTCGTCCGTTTTCTTGATTTTTAATCCTCACATACTTTAGTATGCTCCGGTGCAAAAATCAAAAAGACAGCCAGAATCTGACGCACACTGCCCACAGCGGACAGCAGCAAGCGGTATGATCATAAAACTTTACCCCGAGAACCCGAACGGGAAACAGGTCGCCCAGGTAGTCCGCTGCCTGGAGGAGGGGGGCGTTGTGATCTATCCCACGGACAGCGTCTATGCTTTCGGGTGTTCGTTGCGCAGCCCGCGGGCGATCGAGCGCATGGTGGCCATCAAGCATAAGCAACAGTCGTTCCTCACGCTGGTGTGCGAGGACCTGAGCCGGGTGTCGGAATATGTGAAAGTGGACAACCCGGCCTTCAAACTGCTCAAGCGCAACCTTCCGGGGCCGTTCACCTTCATATTGAACCCTTCATCGCGCGTGCCCGACAAGGCGCTGGGCCGGCGCAAGTCCATCGGGGTGCGCATTCCGGACAACAATATCCCTTTGGAAATCGTGCGTGCGCTGGGGGTGCCGATGCTGACCACGTCGGTCAGGGACGAGGACGAAGTGGTCGAGTACACGACCGATCCGGAGTTGATGGAAGAGCGCTACGGCATGCTGGTGGATATGGTGGTGGACGGCGGCTACGGCGACAACCAGCCTACGACGGTGGTCGACCTGACCGGCGACGAGCCGGAGATCCTGCGCCAAGGGAAAGGGGAGCTGCGGTGATGGACAGGCGGCGGCATACCGGTTTGTTGATCCTGGCGGGATTTACGACCGGAATTGCATTGCTCGTCGTACATTTGTGCACGACGTTCATCGGCCTGAACAAGATGACCACGAGCATCGCCGAGTTGGGGGTGATCGTGGTGTGCCAGGTGGTCTACGGGCGGATATACGCCCGCGCTGCAGAGGGGATAGGCTACATGCAGGCGCTTATGTTCATGGCTGCTGCGGTATTCCTGGGCGCGGTACTTGTGACGGCAGGCGATATGGCCGTGTGGCGCTATGCGGTGCTTGCGGGCGAGCGTGTGGATAATGCTATGTTTTTGGCGCAATTTGCAACTAAAGGATTCAACCTGTTTATTATAGGCGTTTTAGCCGGATTATTCACTTCTACATTCATATATAAAAGGAAATGAGTAGGATACCCGACATATCGGTGGTCGTGCCGCTGTACAACGAGCGCGAGTCGCTGGGCGAGTTGACCGAGTGGGTACGGCGTGTGCTGGACGGCGAGGGACTTACCTGGGAGATGGTGCTGGTCGACGACGGCAGCAACGACGGCTCATGGGCCGAGGTGGAGCGCCTCTCGGCGGACGACCCGCACATCAAAGGCCTCAGATTCCGCCGCAATTACGGTAAGTCAGCCGCGCTGTATTGCGGTTTCGAGGCGGCCGTCGGGAATGTGGTAGTGACGCTGGACGCCGACCTCCAGGATTCGCCCGACGAGATCCCGGCGCTCTACCGGATGATCACCGGGGAGGGCTACGACATGGTGTCGGGCTGGAAAAAGATGCGCCACGACCCGTGGGGCAAACGCCTGCCGAGCAAGTTTTTCAATGCCACGGCGCGGTTCATGTCGGGCATTAAGTTGCACGATTTCAACAGCGGCATCAAGGCCTACCGCAGCGATGTAGTGAAGAGCATCGAGGTCTACGGCGAGATGCACCGCCACATCCCGATCCTGGCCAGGCGTGCAGGCTTCAAACGGATAGGCGAAAAGGTGGTCGAGCACCGCGCGCGCAAGTACGGCGAATCTAAATTCGGCTGGGAACGCATGATCAAAGGCTACCTGGACATGATTTCGGTGACGTTCATGACCCGTTTCGGCCGAAGCCCGTTCTATTTTTTCGGCGGTTTGGGGACGCTGATGGTCCTGGCCGGGGGCGGGATGACGGTGTGGGTGATCGCCGACAACTTGTATAAGCAGTCGCACGGGCTGGCGGTGCGCGGGGTTACGGACCAACCGTTGTTCTACCTGGCGCTGGCGGCCGTGGTGATCGGCGTACAGCTGTTCCTGGCGGGCTTCATCGGCGAGCTGGTGAATCGCAATTCGTCGGACCGCTACCGCTATTTGATCGATAAAAAAACCGGGAAAGAGTCATAATGCCGCTCCCGCGAGGGATGCCATGCCGCGGGGTGTGGCCGGCGCATATTGTTCACCTTTAAAATTCACGTTATGATACAACGCATCCAATCGTTATATTTCCTGATCGTCGCGGCGCTGATGGCCGTGATGCTTTTCGTGCCGCTGGCCACCCTTTACGGCGACGGCAGCGTGCTTGAACTTACGGCATGGTGGTTTCGCAGGCCGGTTATGGAGATTACGGACGGTCTTACCTTCATGGATATTGCAACGCCCTGCCTGGGGGGGCTGTTTGTCGCATGTGCATTGCTGCCGCTCGTGACGATATTCCTCTATAAACGCCGGATGCTCCAGATCCGGTTGTGCTATGTGGAAATGGTGCTGCTGCTCGGGGCGCAGGCCATGGTGGGCTACTACCTCTATACGATCCATTCGGCCGCCTCGATGTTCGCCGATGGCCGCGTGGTGTTCTCCCCGGCGGACGTATTGCCGCTGGCGGGCGTCGTCCTCATGTGGCTGGCTTTGAGGGGTGTGATTCGCGACGAGTCGCTCGTCCGCTCGCTCGACCGCGTCCGCTGATCCCTAAAGCGATTATCATATTGTGCGCCTTCTTGCAAGGGCCGACGTTGCGGAGCGGGGGCAGGGGGCTGTTTTGCAGATGATGCCCTGCGAAGAGAAGGAAGGCGATCCGGCAGTTTTGCGACCTTGGCTACAAGTTGCAGGGGGAGCGTCGAACGGATAAAACCGTCAATCGTGTAAGGCGGGGACGGCATTGACGGGTTGTCCGGTTTTGTCGATGTGGAAACTGCGCCCTGCGATGCGCACCGGGGCCACCCCGCCCGAGAAGGATGCCGCTTCGTCGAAGTCGAACCCGATCGCGATGCGGCCTTCGCAATCCAGGAAGCCGTATTTGTCGCCGGCCTGTGCGAGGATCAGCCCTTCGCAGGCGCAACTTATCCAATCGTACTGCACTTCGGTGAGTTTGTTGCCGCAGCGGTCGTAGAGGCCGAGCAGCCCGTCGACCGACACGGTGGCGATGCCTGTCCACGGGTCCCATTCCACGCTGTCGAACACGGGCGGGATGATGAACGCGCCTTCTTTGTCGATCAGCGCACCCCTGCCGCCGGTTTCGACCGCGGCGCGTCCTTCGGCGAAGTCCTCTGCGCGGTCATAGCGTCCTTCGCCTGCGGGGTTCCCGTCCATGTCCAGGTAGAGCCACTTGCCGTCGCGTCCGCACACGCGGGTCAGCGTTTCGCATGTGTCGCCGTGCCCGGTGTATTCCGACAGGTCGGGCGTCCGGGCCGGGGGTGCGGCAACGGGTTCCGCAGCGGCCAATGTGACCGGGGGGATCTTTCCCGGTTCGGCTTCCAGGTCGGCGAGCCTGGCGAGGCATTCGTCCAGCGCAGTGCGCGAGGGCACGCCCTCCGCGATCATCCCGGCCAGTTCGCCCAGGCATCCCGTAGGGCGCGAGGCGAGGACCTGCCGGGCGATCTGCTCCGCGGACGATGGCGAGAACATCTGCCGCTTGCCGAGCCGGCGGTAAAGTTCCGGTCGGCCGGCCAGCAGGTGCAACCCCATCGCCACGGCTGCCAATGCCCTGTTGTCGTGCCCGGGCAGCGGGCCGTTTCCCGCGGTTTTCTCAGCAAAGTCGTAATTGACCAGCACGGGAACGGCATCCCGCGTGACGTAGACGTTCGAGGGTTTGATGTTCCGGTGGAGGATTCCTTTTGCGGAGAGCCATGCGGCCATCGCGCAGAGGTTTTCGGCCAGCCGTTTCAGCGCGCGCCGGTTTTCGCGGTCGCACGCCCCGGAGAGGAAATGGTCGAGGGGTTTGCCATCGGGCACTTTCTGCATCACCACGTCGTGCATCGAAGGAATGATATGGTTGTCCGAAACGGCGATCTCGGCGTCGAGGTATGCGCAGCCGGTCAGGTAGGGCGATTGGATGGAGGAGAATTGTGCGCAGACCAGGCGTGCGCGGTTCCTCACGGCGTCCGAGTGGCAGGTGAAGCATTTGAGCCAGTAGCGTTCGCCGTTCCACTCCACATCGAAGTTCACGGCGTGGGTGAATACCCTGAACGCGGGCCGTCCGTCCGCGCCTGCGACCGGGAGTATGCCCCGGAGGGTCCGGAAGTGGGTTTCGGGGTTGGACAGGCTGTCCATGTAGCTGTTGAGCGAAGGAGCCATGTGGTTGGGGTAGGGCGTGTCCGGTTCGTTATTCCATCAGGTTGACGCTCATCGAGCCGATGTTCATCATGGCGACCAGTTCGGTGATCGGGGTGTTGTAGCTCACGCCGCGGAAGGGACCTTCCGAGGGACTGCATCCGCGCACCCGGGCGATCAGGTCGTCGTATGTGCCGGGCATGTCGCTCGACATGTCGTACAGCAGGCTGGCGTTGCGGTCGTTGGGCATCTCGCCTGTCGAGCAGGGGAATATGGCCTGGGGACTGTCCGAGTCGCAGTTGATGTGGATGTTCATGAAGATGGCCTTGCCGTTGTCGGTTTCGAGGTTGCGCAGGGCCGCGGCGGCTTCGCGCAGTTGCGAGGGATCGGCGTCGGTGGCCTCGCCGTCGGTGATGTTGATGATCACGGGCGGGTATGACGCGCGGTTGTGCCTGGTTTTGATCCACTGGCCGACCAGGTTGTGGGTTTTGAGCATGGCGGCGAACATCGGGGTGTTGCCTTCGGCGTGCGGTTCGATCCATAATACCTGCTCGAAGTGGCCGATAACGGTTTTGCCGTTGGCCAGCACGCGCTCTTCGATGCGGTTCTGGCGGGGTTTGTTCATGATGGCGAGTTTCGACGGGGTGAGCAGGTCGAAATCGGCCGACAACAGCGGGTAGACCCCGTTGTCATAGTATCCGAGCACCACGACCTGGAAATAGTCGCGTATCCCCTCTTCGCGGCGGCACCGGTTGATCAGCTCCGAGATCAGCGCATTGACCACCAGGACGACTTTGTCCGTTTTCCGCATCCACCGCGAGTTGATGCATACTTTCTCCCCCATCGAGCCGGACTGGTCGATCATAATGGCGAACAGCGCGGGATTGCGGCGCGTGATAGGTGTATTGTACATGGGTTTAGTGTTTTATCTCAGGTTGCCGTTTCGATCTATGGTGCGGAGTGTCTTGTCGATCTGTACGCTTGCGTGCCCGTTGCGGAAGTTATAGGCCATTTCGAACCTCGGTTCGATGGTCCACAGTCCCTGCCGGTCGATGTATCCGTATGCGGTGCCGAATTTGACGGCGGCCAGTCCTTCGCACATATGGCAGGCGATGCTGAAGCAGGGCGGGATGACCATCGTGCCGCGCGTGTCGATGTATCCCCAGCTTCCGTTGAGTTTGACCGCGGCGAGCCCCTCATGGAAGGGTTTTACGGCATCGAACTGCACACAGTTGATCACGATCCGGTTGTTGCAGTCGATGAAATACCATACGCCGGCAAAGTTGACTGCGGCCAGCGATTCGGTGAAATCCATGGCGTGGTCATATTGCGGGATGATCACGATGTCGCCGCCCGGACCCGAGTATCCCCACCGGCCGTCCTGCATGACAGGGATCATTTCGCCCGGCCTGGGTACGTCGCGCGGTGGGCTGTAGAGCATCACCGCAGGCAGACGGGGCAGGCGCGGGTCGGTGGACCGGAGCATTTTTGTGAGCAGGTAAAGTTGCCTTTCTCCGGCGGTTTTCCACTGGGCCAGCAGTTTTTCCCAGAGCGGCGACCGGTCCGCGAGGATCTCGGCCGGGTTGAGGATGATGTTGTCGCTGCTGTTGTACGCAGCGTAAAGCGACGGGTCGCGGGCCAGTGCATGGAGGCTCACCGAGATCATGGCGATGGAGTAGTTGTCGATCGACTTGTCGAACATCGCGCCGTCGCGTGCCGGATGCTGGTATTGCGTGGTGCCGATCTCGGAGGTGCGGCGGCCGGCCAGCCGGGGAATGAACATGGCGTCGTAGTCGATCAGCGACATGTGCATGTCGGGCCCTACGATGATATTTTCGGGTTTGAGGTCGCCGTGCGCCCATTCGCGTTGCAGGAGTTCGCGGGCCATCCGGTCGAAGTTCCCGGCGAGTTGGGCGAGGGTTTCGCGGTCGGCGGCCAGGGCGGCTTTGCGCAGGGCGTTTTCGAGGGTTTCGCCTTCGATCCAGTCCCTGAGGATCAGGTCGTAGTATTCCCCGCGGCCGTTGTCGTCGAACACGTAGATCTCCTGGCGCAGGTGGCTGATCTGCGCCAGCAGCGGATCGTCCTGGGCGTGTTCGCAGATGTAGGGGCAGATTTCCTGTCCGTATTGCGACGACTGCAGGAAGCATTTCATCATCCGGGGTTTGTCGCCCAGGTTTATGATTTTGAAAATAACCGCCCTGCGTCCCGCGTACATTTTGATACGGCGGTAGCAGTCGCGTTCGACTTCGGGGCTGCCGAGGGTGCGGAACAGCCCTTCGGGATTGGAAACGCTTTCGAGGTATTGTGTAATGGTTGGAAGCCTCACTTGCGGGTTCGGGTTATTTGTTCATGATCTCGTTCTGCCGGTTGATGCTTTCGTCGTGGATCGCGTCGAGCACCGTGGCGATGAATTCGCGGCTCAATCCGAGTGCGGCGGCCTGGGACGTTATTCTCTCGGAGAGGGCGGCCCAGCGGTGCTCCTGGAGGATAGCCACGTCGTTGGCCTTTTTGACCTGCCCGATCTGCTCCGAGAGCTTCATCCGGCGGGCGAGCAGCGAGAAGAGGTCTTCGTCGATCTGGTCGATCTGTCCGCGCAGCCGGTCGAGCGCTTCGACGTACGTGGGATTGTCGGCGCTCGGCGCCCGCCAGCGGACCAGGGCGGCCATGCGGTCGAAATCCGCGGGGGTGAGTTGCTGTGCGGGATCGCTCAGGGCATGGTCGGGGTCGGTGTGGCACTCTACGACCAGCCCGTCGAACCGCAGGTCGGCGGCTTTCTGCGCCACCTCGTGCACATAGTCGCGGTGGCCGCTGATATGCGAAGGGTCGCACAACATGGCCATTCCCGGCAGGCGGCTGCGCATCTCCAGGGCCAGGTGCCACATGGGCGAATTACGGTATTTCGCATGGCCGAAATAGGAAAATCCGCGGTGTATCAGGCCGATGTTCTCTTCGGCGAGCCCTGCGGCGATCAGGCGTGCCACGGCCCCGGCCCACAGGTCGAGGTCGGGGTTCATGGGGTTTTTGACCAGCACGGCGATGTCCGCGCCTTGCAGGGCGTCGGCGATTTCCTGGACGCTGAAAGGGTTACCGGTGGACCGTGCGCCGATCCAGAGCATGTCTGCGCCTGCTGCGAGGGCGGCTTCGACGTGTTTGGCGGTGGCCACCTCGACGGCGAACGGCAGCCCGGTGGCCCGTTTGGCCTGGGCCATCCATGCAAGCCCCCGTACGCCCGTGCCTTCGAACTGTCCGGGACGGGTGCGGGGTTTCCATACGCCTGCACGGAGGATGTCCACCTGTCCGGTGGCGGCCAGGGCCATGCAGGTTTGCATGGTTTGCTCCTGTGTTTCGGCGCTGCACGGCCCGGCGATGATCAACGGGCGTTTGGGATCGATACGTGTCATAGTCACAATCTTCATGCGGCTTCTTTTCCGATAAAGCGGGCATAATCTACAAATATAGGCATTTAAATACGAAAAGCGTCATTTCTGCCGGCCATGGAGTGAATTTTCGGGAATATCGCAACTGACCGCCAAAATGATTACCTTTGTGGCTGCTATAAAAACATAAAGGTATGATCGAAGAAAAATACCGGCCTTTCGTGGAGCGCCTGATCGAACTTTGCATCGCCGAGGACATCGGCGACGGCGATCACACGTCGCTGGCTACGGTGCCTGAGGGTGCGCGGGGCCGCATGAAACTGCTGGTCAAGCAGCAGGGCGTGATCGCGGGCGTCGAGGTGGCGCGGATGGTGCTCGAGAGGCTCGACCCGGGGGTGGCGTTCGACCAGCGGATCGAGGACGGAGCGCAGGTGCGGCCCGGTGACGTGGCGTTTTATATCGAGGGCACGGAGCGCTCGCTGCTGCAGGCCGAGCGCATCCTGCTCAATATCATGCAGCGCATGAGCGGCGTGGCGACGCAGACGGCGGCTTATGTGGAGTGTGTGCGGGGGACGAAATGCCGCGTGCTCGATACGCGCAAGACCACGCCGGGAATGCGCGTGCTGGATAAGATGGCGGTCCGGCTGGGCGGGGGTGCGAACCACCGCATGGGTTTGTTCGATATGATCCTGATCAAGGACAACCATGAGGATTTCGCCGGCGGGGTCTACGAGGCGTTGGGCAAAGCCCGCGAATACCTGCGCCGGACGGGGCGCACGCTCCCCGTCGAAGTGGAGGTACGTACCCTGGCGGATATCGACGAGGTGTTCCGCGCCGGGGGTGCCGACCGCATCATGCTCGACAATTTCGACCTGGCCGCGACCCGCGAGGCGGTGGACAGGATCGCCGGACGCGCCGAGATCGAGTCCTCCGGCGGCATCACGCTCGGCACGCTGCGCGATTATGCCGAATGCGGGGTGGACTGCATCTCCGTGGGTGCGCTGACGCACCAGATCAAAAGCCTCGATATGAGCCTGAAAGCTGTAGAATAACCGTATATGGCCGCGATTGTCCATGGCGATTGCGCATCCCGCGGCCCGCATCGGAGATGCGACCCCCATAGCCGCGGGATGAAATAACGAAAAAAACGAAACCTTTTTTAATCATGAAAAAAACACTGTTCACCGTTATATTGGCCGCCGTTGCGTTGGTTTCGCAGGCCGCCCAGCCCAGGTTCACCTATGCCGACATCGCCGCGGGCAAATTCGCCCAGCGGGGCGTGTCGGGATTGCTGCCCTCCGTGGACGGCGACTTCTATTATGCCCGCAAAGGCAGCGCCATCGTGCTTTACCGTTACGACACGGGCCGGGAGGAAGGCGTCGTATTCGACGGCGCGGCGGTGCGTCCCGCCGTGCAGTTCGAGGATTACATCCTGTCGCACTCGGAGCGTAAGATGCTTTTTGCCACCAATGTGAAGCCGATCTACCGCCACTCGTACAGCGCCGACTGGCTGCTCTACGATATGGAGGCGCGCCAGCTGCGGCGCCTCACGCCCGAGGGAGGTGAACAGCAGCCTATGTTCTCGCCCGACGGGACGAAAGTGGGTTTCGTGCGCGGCAATAATTTGTATGTCTGCGACCTGACGACGAACCAGGTGCGGCAGGTCACCACCGACGGTGAGCGCAACCGCGTCATCAACGGCCTGCCGGACTGGGTCTACGAGGAGGAGTATGCGTTTTCGAGGGCTTTCGAGTTCTCGCCCGACGGTAACCGCATCGCGTGGCTGCGTTTCGACGAGAGCCGCGTGCGCGAGTTCAGTTTCATGGCTTATGCGGGCCAGCTTTACCCGCAGCCCTATACCTATAAATACCCCAAGGCGGGCGAGGCCAATTCGGTGGTGACGCTGCATGTGGCCGACCTGGCGGCAGGTACGCAGGCCAGGGTTGATTCCGGCGCCGAAGAGCATTATATCCCCCGCCTGGGTTTCACCCCCGAGGGCAAGTTGTGGTACTTCACCGTCAATCGTTTGCAGAACCGTTTCAAGGTGATTGTGGACGGTGCGGTTGCCTACGAGGAACATTCCGACCGCTATGTCGAGCGTCCGGACGATGAAACGGTGACTTTCCTGCCCGGCGGGCGCATGGTCGTGATGAACGAATCGTCGGGTTACAAACACCTCTACCTGTACGTTCCCGGCAAGGGACCCGAATATAAACTGAAGAACGCCGTCACCTCAGGTGCATGGGACGTGGCCGAAGTGGTCGGCATCCACGGCGATAAGGTGTGGTACCTTTCGGCCGAAGGGTCGCCGCTACGCCGCAACCTGTATATGGTTGGGCTCGACGGGAAAGGCAAAAAACGCCTCACGACGGGCGAAGGCCACTATTCGATCGCCCCTTCGGCGGAGATGAAATACTATATCGCCAATTTTTCGAACGCCGCGACCCCGTCGCAGGTGACGGTGCATAAGGGCGACGGCGTGCCGGTGCGCACCATCGAGGATAACGCCGCGCTGGCCGCACGCCTGAAGGAGGTCGATATGCCCGTAAAGCAGTTCCTTACGATCCCCGCCGCGGACGGCACGCCCCTGAACGCCTGGGTGCTCAGACCCGAAGGTTTCGATCCGGCACGCAAGTACCCCGTGCTGATGACCCAGTACAGCGGTCCCGGTTCGCAGGAAGTGCTCGACCGCTGGAGCGTCGACTGGGAGGACGTGGTGGTGCAATACGGTTATGTGGTGGTTTGCGTCGACGGGCGCGGCACGGGTATGCGCGGCCGCGATTTCCGCCAGTGCACCTACGGCGACCTGGGCAACCTCGAAGCGCAGGACCAGATCGCCGCCGCCCGCTGGCTGCAGGCGCAAACGTGGGTCGATCCCGCACGCATCGGCATTTACGGCTGGAGTTACGGCGGCTTCATGGCACTGAACTGCATATTGAAAGGCGCCGATGTCTTTAAGATGGCGATCGCGGTGGCCCCGGTAACCTCGTGGCGTTTCTACGACACGATCTACACGGAGATCTACAACGGGTTGCCGCAGGACAACGCGCGCGGGTATGACGAGAATTCCCCGCTGAACTTCGCGCGCCTGCTGCGCGGCAAACTGCTGATCATGCACGGCACGGCCGACGACAACGTCCACGTCCAGAATACGCATGAAATGGCCCGTGCGCTGGTCGCCGCGGGCAAACAATTCGACATGATGCTTTATACGGACGACAACCACAGCATGGTGCCTTCGGGCCGTGCGAACATCCGCCAGCACATGGTCGAATATACGCTCTCGAACCTGTAAGCCGGAGGACGGCTTTCCGGCGGCGGATAAAGTGTGCGCACCGGGATCGTCGTACGCATCCCCTGGATCCTGTGCCGGTCCGGTACGCCGTCCTTGCATGGCGGGACGGGTTGCGGGCCGACGGATATTCCCGGGCATTCCGTTCGTGGCGGCGGATCGGTCGTTTGGGGGATGATTTTTGCCGTTTGGAGGATGTTTGGGCGTGGCGGGTGATTTGTATCAGTATGTTTGCAGGGTCATTAAAACAGAGATCATGAAAAGAGTGTTCATGGCCATGATGGCGGTGGCCGCGGTATCGGCCGGGCCGGTATGGGGCCAGGCGGGAAGCTACCGTTTCACGCTGGACGACTGCCTGCGTTATGCGATCGGCAATAATTACAAGCACCAGTCCTACAAGCTGGCCGAGGAGTCGAAACAAATCTCCCTCAGCCAGTCGCGCCAGGAGCGGCTGCCCGACCTGAATGCCTCGGCCTCCGAGAATTTCTCGCACCGCGACGAGGGTTCCGCGTGGAGCGGCAGCTACGGGGTCAACACGGGCGTGACGCTCTTCAGCGGCGGGGCGATCGGCCATACGATCGCACAGAACCGCCTGTCGGCCGGGCAGTCCGCCTACATGACCGCGCAATACGAAAACCAGCTGACGATCCAGATCCTGCAGGCGTTCCTGTCGGTGCTGGGCAACGAGGAGTTGCTGAAATACCAGGAATCGGTGGTCGGGGCGAGCGCCGAGCAGGTCAAGCAGGGCAAGGCCCAGTTCGAGGCCGGTACGATTCTCGAAAGCGACTACCTGATGCTCCAGGCGCAGTATGCCAACGACATGAACAATATAGAGGATACGCGCATCTCGCGCGAGAATAACCTTCTCACGCTGAAAGGGCTGCTTTCGCTGGCCCCGACGGACGACCTGCAGGTGGTGCATCCCGACACGGCGGTGATCGCCGGCATGGGTACGCTCCCCGCGATGCAGGCCGTGCTCGACCGTGCGATGGCGACCCTGCCCGACCTGGAGATCAGCCGGTACAACGTCGATATCGCCAACCTGGGAGTGAAACTCTCCAAAGCGGGCTACGCCCCCACGCTGAGCGCTTCGGCGGGCATCGGCACGGGTTACACGGGCGGCGCGGGCGGCTACGGCCCGCAGCTCTCCGACCGTTTCAACCAGAGCGCGGGCCTCTCGCTGTCGATCCCCATCTACGGCAACGGCCGCACCCGGTCGAAGGTGGCCCAGAGCCGCATCTCGCTGCGCCAGGCCGAACTCGACCAGAAACAGGCCGAACTGGATGTGGCGCAGGACGTGGCGATGCAGTACAACGACGTGCAGTCGGCATGGAACAAGTACCGCACCACGGGCGTGCGCCAGAATGCCTATTACCGGACGTTCGAGGCCTACCGCGTGCAGTACGCCAACGACGCCATCACCCCCGTCGACCTGCTCCAGCAACAGAACAACTACATCAGCGCCCTGAACGACTACATCCAGAGCAAATACGGCTTCATGCTCAAACGCAAGATCCTGGATGTGTACATGGGCGTGCCGGTGACGATGTAAAGGCCGCCGTCGCCGCGGCGACGGCGATAGCCCGGGGTCCGGCGCGTTTCTTTTGGGCGGAACCGCATACCGGGCCGCGCGGGAACCGGGTCGCGCTTTTCCCTTGCGCCGGAAGCGCTGCCGCGGGAGGTCATAGCGAAAGATAAATCTTAAAAAACGAAATACGATGAAAGCAAGAACGAAGTGGATCATCGGCGTGTGCGCCGCGGCGGCCCTGGCAGGCGTGTCGCAGGTAGGCTGCAAACGCCACGATGTGCGATACAACAAAGCGGCGGTCGGGAACCAGGCCATCGAGATCGTGGTGACCGCCACGGGGTACGTCCAGCCGGTGGACAAAGTCGACGTGGGCACGCAGGTGTCGGGCGTGATCGAGAAGATCTTCGTCGATTTCAACACCCCGGTCAAAAAGGGACAGATGCTGGCCGAGTTGGACAAATCGACCCTTATCGAGAAAGTGACCTCGGGCAAGGCGAGCGTGGTGAGTGCTGAAAGCGACCTGCGCTACAACCAGCAGAATTTCGACCGCACCAGACAGCTCTACGAGGCGAAGGCTGCGACCAAAGCCGCCTACGAGCAGGCCGAGAATGCGCTGGCGCAATCCAAAACGAGCGTGGCCAACGCCAAAGCCAACCTCCACCAGGCGCAGGTGAACCTGTCGTATGCCGAGATCTATTCGCCGATCGACGGCGTGGTGCTCAACCGCGCCGTGGACCAGGGCCAGACCGTGGCCGCGTCGTTCAATACCCCCACGCTGTTCACCATCGCCAAGGACCTTACCCGTATGCAGGTCGAGGCGAACGTCGACGAGGCCGATATCGGGCAGGTGAAGGTGGGCCAGAAAGTGACCTTCACGGTCGATTCGTACAGCGACCTGACGTTCGAGGGTACGGTGAGCCAGGTGCGCCTGCAACCCACCGTGACGAGCAATGTGGTGACCTATACGGTGATTATCGAAGCCCCGAATCCCGATGAAAAACTCTTCCCGGGCATGACTGCCAGCGTGACCATCGTCACCGACAAGGTCGAGGGCCCGGCCGTGCTGGCTGAAGCGCTCAACTTCGAGCCCGAAACGGCCATGTCCGGTAAAAGGCAGGGCGGCTTTCCGGGGCCGGGCGCACCGGGCGGCATGGCGAAGCGTGCCAAAGCGGTGTGGGTGCCGGTGCAGGGCGGCGGTATCGAGCGCCGCGAAGTGGAAACGGGCCTCAGCGACGGCGTATATACGCTGGTCACGGGCGGACTGAACGTGGGCGACTCGGTGATCCTTTCGGTTTACGTCCCTCCGATGGAAAATAAGAAAGCCGCATCGAACCCCTTCATGCCGAAGCGTCCGGGACGCCGTTAGCCATGGGCAAGATCATAGAAATCACCGACCTGCGCCGTACGTTCCAGGTCGGCAGCGAACAGGTCCACGCCCTGAAAGGCATATCGTTCTCGGTCGGCGAGGGCGAGTTCGTGAGCATCATGGGCAGCAGCGGCAGCGGGAAATCCACCCTGCTCAACATCCTGGGCTGCCTGGACCGCCCCACCTGCGGCGAGTACAGGATCGACGGCATCCCCGTCAGCAGCCGCAGCAAAGACGAACTGGCCACGCTGCGAAACCGCAAGATCGGTTTCGTGTTCCAGGCCTATAACTTGCTGGCGCGTACGTCGGCGTTGGAAAACGTCGAATTGCCCCTGCTCTATAACCACGAAGTGTCGGCCCGCGAGCGCCGCGAACGCTCGGAGCAGGCGTTGGTCCAGGTCGGCCTCTCGGACCGTATGCACCACATGCCCAACCAGCTCTCCGGGGGGCAGCAGCAGCGGGTGGCCATCGCCCGCGCGCTGGTCAACGACCCGGTGATCCTGCTGGCGGACGAGGCGACCGGGAACCTCGACACGCGCACCTCGTACGAGATCATGAGCTTGTTCCAGAAACTCAACGCCGGGGGCAAGACCATCGCTTTCGTCACCCACGAGCCGGACATCGCGGTCTTTACCGGCCGCATCGTCCAACTGCGCGACGGCTATATCGTCAGGGACGCCCCCGCTGCGCCCCAATCGGCCGCCGACGCGCTGGCGGCGATACCTGTGGACCCCGATTACACCGCATGACGCCATGAACCTTACCAATCTCATAAAAATAGCGTGGAAGGCGCTGCTGCGCAACAAGACACGCGCCCTGCTGACGATGCTGGGCATCATCATCGGCATCTCTTCGGTGATCGCCATGGTGAGCCTGGGGCAAAGCTCCCAGAAAAGCATCAACAACGAGATCTCGTCGATGGGCACCAACACGATCACCGTGATGCGCAACTGGCAGCGCCAGAGCGGGGTCAATGCGGGCTCGGGCAACGTCCAGACCCTCACGGAGAGCGACGTGGACGCCATCCTCGCGGAAGCGAAATACGTGAGCATGGCCACGCCGCTGGTCAACGCCAACGGCCAGCTGGTCAACGGCGCCCACAACTGGCCCGGAAGCATCCAGGGCGGTAACGAGGACATTTTCGAGATCCGTAAATACGACATAGCCTCCGGGATTCCCTTTACGGAACACGACGTGCGCACGTTTGCCAAGGTATGCCTGATCGGCCAGACGGTCAGGGCGAACCTTTTTCCCGACGGGTCGAACCCCGTGGGGCAGACCATACGCTTCAACAAGGTCCCGTTCAAGGTGATCGGGGTGTTGGCGTCGAAGGGCAACAACCAGATGGGGCAGGACCAGGACGACGTGGTCGTCGCCCCCTACACCACGGTGCAGAAACGACTGCTGGCGATCAATTACGTCCACATGATCATGGCGTCGGCCACCTCGGAGCAGGTCGCCTCGCTGGCAACCCAGGAAGTGGAGTCGATCCTGCGCGAACAGCATAAGATCAGGCCGGGCGAGGAGAGCGATTTCTGGGTGCGGACCCAGCAGGAGATGCTCGACATGATGAACTCGGTGACTGGCTTCCTGACGATCCTGCTGACGGCCATCGCGGCGATCTCGCTGGTCGTGGGTGGTATAGGTATTATGAATATTATGTACGTGACAGTCACCGAGCGTACCAAGGAGATCGGCCTGCGCATGTCGATCGGCGCCCACAACCGCGACATCCTGATGCAGTTTCTCTGCGAAAGCGTCATATTGAGCCTGGCAGGGGGCGTGATCGGTATCGTGCTGGGGTTGGTGGAAGCCTATGTGCTCTCGTCGGTGCTCAACTGGCCCTACATCATCAGCATCCAGTCCGTCGGGTTGTCATTCCTGGTGTGCGCCGCCACGGGCATCTTCTTCGGGTGGTACCCGGCCAAAAAAGCCGCCGCCCTCGACCCGATCAACGCCCTGCGGTACGAATGATCCGCATTCCGCCCGGGCGGAATGCATAAGTCCGCGGTTCGACGCTTCGCGTCAATCCCGTAGCCGCGGACCTGGTTTGTAAAATGAGTACCTTATTGACGCGTTATGCATATAGGATTACTGTCGCTATTTTTATTCAAAAGTATTGATTATAAGTTGGCTACATCCGATTGCGCCGTCGGTTCGCAGCCAGCGGAGGATAAGCCGAAGCCTTGGATTTGAAGTTAACAATGCTGTGCATTGTTTTCCTCCTCGCGGTTCGGCAGAGTTCAGGCAAGCTTGACCCTGCCCTCGCTCGCAGCGTCGGTTCGGCCCTCCGCGCCGGGTGGCTGCGGGCCGACAGATTTACTTTTTAAATCTAAGAACCAGGTCATTGTCATTAGAATGACCTGTCCTGTTTAAATGCACAACGCGTTACCTTTATGTAAGACATGCAACGCTCGACGCTCAACTATCGCACGGCATTCGTTCTGGCGCTGGCCATCAGCCTGCTGCTGAACATCCTGTTCGTGATCATGTTCTTCTACGGCCGGGACGCCGTCCTGCCGCCCGACGGAGCGCGCCCGAGAAACCATTTCGACCTGGATATCCTGCTGAGCCATATCCTTTCGAACTTCGTGGTGGCGTTCCTGCTTTATGTGCTCAACTTCAAACTGATCCGGCGGTCGTGCGGCAGCAGTGGATGGGTGCGTTGGCTGGCCGTCATAGGCATCACCCTCGTGGCGACGGCCCTGGTGAGTTACGCCTGCTCGAAGGCGCAGGCCGCACTGGGCGATTTCGGACCCAACCCGGTGAAGTTCATCCGGGGGAGCATGATGCGCGACTATTTCATCGCCGTGATCGTGATCCTTTCGTCGCAACTGCTCCACATCACTGGGAAACAACAGCAGACCGCCCTCGAAAACGAAACCCTCGTGGCCGAGAATATGCGCAACCGCTTCACGGCGCTGCGCAACCAGACCGATCCCCATTTCCTGTTCAACTCGCTCAACACGCTCAATTCGCTGATCAGGACCGATGCGGACAAGGCGCAGGAGTATGTGCAGCAACTTTCGCAGGTGTTCCGGTACACGCTCCAGAACAAGGAGGTGATCACGCTGCGCGACGAGATGAATTTCACGGAGTCCTACTGCCACCTGATGGGGATACGCTACGGCGACAGCCTGCGGTTCGATGTCGATGTGGATGAAAGCCTCACGTCGTCCCTGATCATTCCGCTCAGCCTGCAGACCCTGGTCGAGAATGCCATCAAGCACAACGTGGTCAGCAAGCGCCGGCCCCTCGCGATTTCGATCACTGCGGACGACGATGCGATCCGCGTGTCCAACCCCGTGCAGTCGAAAAAAGAGGAGCAGGAAGGCGAGGGAATCGGTCTGGCCAACCTGTCGGAACATTACCGCCTGCGCTGGAAAAAGGAAATCCGCATCGTCCGCACCGGCGGACGCTTCGAAGTCACCATACCGTTGATAAAAAACGAGTCGCCCGACCGCGACCCACGCTGAATAAAGCCATGAAAGCAGTCATTATAGAGGATGAGGCCGCCGCCGCCGGGGCGTTGCGTGCGCTGATCGGGGAGGTTTGCCCGTGGATCGAAGTGGTGGCCGAATTGCAGACCATCGATGAGAGCGTCGAGTGGTTCGCCTCCAACCCCATGCCCGGCGTGGCGTTCATGGACATCCACCTCGCGGACGGATCGTCGTTCACGATCTTCGACCAGGTGCGGGTCACCTGCCCCGTGGTGTTCACCACCGCCTACGATGAATATGCGCTCAGGGCATTCGAGGTGAACAGCATCGACTATCTGCTCAAACCCATATCCGCCCGCGACCTGGAACGTGCCGCAGGCAAACTCCGCACGATGGCCCCGCGTCCGGACGACCATGCGGTTGCCATCGGCAAGTTGCTCGAATCGATGCGTGCCGGCCGTCCCGCATGGAAGCAGTGGTTCCTGGTGCCGGAGCGCGACAAACTGATCCCGCTGGCCGCCTCGGAGATCGCCTGCGTCCGGACCGATGCGAAAGTCGTCAGGGTCCTCACCACCGGCGGACGCACCTGGTGCCTGGACCAGTCGCTCGATGAACTTTTGCAGCAACTCGACCCCGACCGCTTCTTCCGTGCCAATCGCCAGTATATTATTTCGCGCGGCGCCGTGAAAGACCTCTCCCAGTGGTTCGGAGGCAAACTCTCGGTCAACCTGACCGTTGCCACCCCCGACCGCATCATCGTCAGCAAGGCCCGCGCAGGCGAATTCAAAAAATGGTTCGCCGGATAGCGGGGTTGGTATGCTATTTGGATGGAGTGCAGGTAAACCAATAAAATATTGCTATGGAAGTATTATACACGGCGGTAGCCACATCGGTAGGCGGTCGCAGCGGGCATGTCAGGTCTTCGGACGGTATCTTGGATTTTGAAGTGCGTCCCCCGGTGCAGATGGGCGGCCCGGCAGGAAAATATACCAATCCCGAACAGTTGTTCGCGGCAGGCTACGCCGCATGTTTTGGCAGCGCGGTATCCCATGTGGCGCTGCAGAAGAAGTTGCGGCCCGAATTCTCGGTCACCGCGCGGGTCAGCATCGGAAAGAAGGATGGCGGCGGGTTCCAACTGGCCGTCGAGATGGATGTGGAGATGAAAGGTGTCGACCGGCGGATGGCCGAGGAACTTGTGCAGGCGGCCAACCTGGTATGTCCCTACTCCAACGCTACACGCGGCAACGTCGAAGTGGCGTTGAAGGTGCTTTGATCTTTAAGGGTTGAATTTCCCGCCGTTTACCGCGTTTTTGTATTCACATTCCGCGGCTGCGGGGGCGACGCAAAGCGTCGAGCCTCGGGATGTGGCGATTGCCCGAGGGAAATTGCGGCCTTTTCATGCCCCGCAGCTTCAGTTACCCATATTGCACATGGGTTTCCTGCTCGCGGCCCGGCATAACTCAAGTACACTTGGTTCTGCCCTCGCTCGCAGCGTCGGTTGCTGCGGGGTAGTTTAATGGTTTCATTAAATCCGGGTGCGGCAACCGTGGGGTTGCCGCATTTTTTTATTCTTCAGGGGGTTAAATCCTCCGCCGTCCGGGGCGATCATCCATATCACATCCCGCGGTTGCGGGGCGGCGACAGAATTGCCGCGCGAAACGCTGCGATTGCCTGCGGGCAATCGCAGCGTTGTTAAGGCCTCGCAGCTTTGCCGGGAGGTGTGTCGTCGGGTTTGGCCGGGGCGTTAGGGTCGCGGTTCAGGATGAAACGGCATATCCCCGGCCTGCATCGCGGCTGCCCCGGGCGAAGGCCGCAACACCCGGATCCGCCACCGCCGGTTGCGGAGGGGAACAAAAAAGAACCCCGGACATGATCCGGGGCCCTTCGCGTTACATATTTTCAGATCGGTTGGCTGGTCTATTTCACTTCCTCGAACTCGACATCGGTCACATTGTCGCCGCCCTGCTGCTGTTCGCCGCCGGGGTTCTGAGCCTGCTGCTGGCCTGCGTCCTGCGGACCGGCCTGCTGTTGCTGGGCGTAGATGTCCTGCGATGCGGCCTGCCAGGCGTCGTTCAGTTCCTTCGTGGCGCTGTCGATCGCCGCCAGGTCGGCCGACTTGTGGGCATCCTTCAGTTTGCCCAAGGCCGATTCGATGGCGGCCTTTTTGTCGGCGGGGATCTTGTCGCCGTACTCCGAAAGCTGTTTCTCGGTCGAGAAGATCATGCTGTCGGCGGCATTCACCTTGTCCACGCGCTCGCGCTCTTCCTTGTCTTTGGCTTCATTGGCTTTGGCCTCGTCGCGCATCCGCTGGATCTCGGCGTCCGTGAGGCCCGACGACGCCTCGATGCGGATCTTCTGCTCCTTGCCCGTGCCTTTGTCTTTGGCCGACACGTTCAGGATGCCGTTGGCGTCGATGTCGAACGTCACTTCGATCTGGGGCACGCCGCGCGGTGCGGACGGGATGCCGTCCAGGTGGAACCGCCCGATGGTCTTGTTGTCGCGGGCCATGGGGCGCTCGCCCTGCAGGATGTGGATCTCGACGCTCGGCTGGTTGTCGGCCGCCGTGGAGAAGGTTTCGCTCTTGCGGGTGGGGATGGTGGTATTGGCGTCGATCAGGCGGGTGAATACGCCGCCGAGGGTTTCGATACCCAGCGACAGCGGGGTCACGTCGAGCAGCAGCACGTCCTTCACCTCGCCGGTGAGCACGCCGCCCTGAATCGCCGCGCCTACGGCCACCACCTCGTCCGGGTTGACGCCCTTCGACGGGGATTTGCCGAAGAAATCCTCGACCACCTTTTGGATCGCGGGGATGCGGGTCGAACCGCCCACCAGGATCACCTCGTCGATCTGCAAGGTGGTCAGCCCGGCGTCTTTGAGCGACTTGCGGCAGGGCTCGATGGTGGCCTGTATCAGCTTATCGGCCAGCTGTTCGAACTTGGCGCGGGTGAGGGTCATCACCAGGTGTTGAGGGATGCCGTCCACCGGCATGATATAGGGCAGGTTGATCTCCGTGGAGGTCGACGCCGACAGCTCGATCTTGGCTTTCTCGGCGGCTTCCTTGAGGCGCTGCATGGCCATCGGGTCACGCCGAAGGTCGATGTTGTGCTGTTTCTGGAAATCCTCGGCCATCCAGTCGATGACCACGTGGTCGAAGTCGTCGCCGCCCAGGTGGGTGTCGCCGTTCGTGGATTTCACCTCGAACACGCCGTCGCCCAGTTCCAGGATCGAAATATCGAACGTGCCGCCGCCCAGGTCGTACACGGCGATCTTCATGTCCTTGTTTTTCTTGTCGAGGCCGTACGCCAGCGCCGCAGCGGTAGGCTCGTTGATGATGCGGCGCACTTTGAGGCCCGCGATCTCGCCGGCTTCTTTGGTGGCCTGGCGCTGCGAGTCGGAGAAGTAGGCCGGTACGGTGATCACCGCCTCGTCGACGCTTTGGCCGAGGTAGTCTTCGGCCGTTTTCTTCATTTTTTGCAGGATCATGGCCGAGATTTCCTGCGGGGTGTACTGGCGGCCGTCGATCTCCACACGCGGGGTGTTGTTGTCGCCCTTCACGACGGCGTAAGGCACGCGGCTGATCTCCTTGCCCACCTTGTCGTACGTTTCGCCCATGAAACGCTTGATCGAATAGACAGTGCGTTTGGCATTGGTGATGGCCTGGCGTTTGGCCGGTTCGCCCACCTTGCGCTCGTTGTTGTCGGTGAACGCCACGATCGAGGGCGTGGTGCGGTGTCCTTCGCTGTTGGGGATCACGACCGGTTCGTTACCCTCCATGACCGATACGCACGAGTTGGTGGTACCCAGGTCGATTCCTATTATTTTTCCCATTTTCTTATTGGTGTTTTTAGTTTTTCGTTTGCCTTTTAGGATGGACAATCTTTGTGCCAACGCGAAAACGTGGTCCGGAATGTGCCAAAACGCCTTTTGTTTGGCAGGCGCCGTGACATTTTGTCGCGTCCCGCGGACGGTTGTCCGGCAGGCGCGGAAAAATGTGGGACAAAAGTTTTGAAATGATTAAATTTGTGTTTATCTTTCACATGCGAAACAATGGATGCCCCGTCGGGGGGTATGATTTATAAAAAATTAAAAACTTATCGAGATGGTAATCACATTTAATGAGTTGCGCCGCATCAAGGACAAATTGCCCAGCGGCAGCTCGCAGCGGATCGCTGACGAGCTCGGAATCGACATCGACACAGTGCGTAATTACTTCGGCGGGAGCCACTTCAGTGAAGGCAACCTGACCGGAGTTCATTTTGAGAAGGGCCCCGACGGAGGGGTGGTTACGCTCGACGATACGACCATCTACGATGCGGCGATGCGCCTGCTTGCCGAGCAGAAAAATTAGGGCTGTAGAGGGCGGCGCAAAGGCCGCCCTTTATTATATATAAGGTATTGTCGCCGGCTGCGGCCGGAATACGAATCGCTTCCGGCCAATGCCGGGGAGCGCCCGCCGCAAGGCGGAAAATATGTTTGAGGGGTAGGCTGTGACTGCCTGCCGGGATAGCAGGGAATTCCCGTAAACCCGCGGCCATCCTTTTTGGGATGGGTTTAAGGATTTACACAAAGGAGTCTGCTCAAAGCGGGCCATATCTGTCGATATGGTTGCTTTGGGCGTAAGGCCAATTCATGGGAGCCGGGTTCGCGAAACTCTGGGGCGCAGATTGTACCTGCGCCCTTTTTTGTGTCTATATACGATACCTCTCAAAATATACCACGGCTTCTCGCGGCAACCAACGTTTCACAGACCAGGCACTGCGTTTACACCCGCCCGCAGCACCTTGAGGTGCCGCGGGGTTTCTTCGGTTTGCCCTGAATCGCGGGGTGGTGGGAGTCATTGTTCGTTTCCTTCCTGCAAGTTTTTCCGTCGCTCTTTTTCGCCTTATGGCGAGTTACTTTTTGGCTTGGCCCGAAAAGTAACCCCAAAGGCCAGGGCCCGTCGAATTCGCTTAAATTCATTGTCCTGCAGCTAAAACGGCGAGCGCCTCCCTTTTAGACGCCTGCGGCGCCTAACGGTCGAAGTTATTCGCTTCGCTCATGAGGTTCCGTCGTTGCTCGGCATGGTCCGAACAAGTTCGGCTCTGCCCTTGCTCCTAGGAACGTTGAACGAACGCCGTTTCCTGACGCCTCCGGACTTCCAGATTTCCGGGCGCGAATTCTCCAAGGGCCCGACGGCCTGGCAGGAAAAATGAACAATGATTTTCGCCAAATCAGCTTCCCGGCTCGCGGGGGCTTGGCCGGAGAGAAGTGATGGGCGGGCCTCCGCATGGCGGAACTGCGGCCTGGCGGCTTGCTGTGCGGGCCGGAATATGTTTTTACGGTGAATCCATTTTTCTGATCCTTGCATGGGTTCGCTGATCTCGCGTATGCAGGGAAACACAAAAAAGGCCGCCACCCAACGGTCGCGGCCTTTCCCTGTAGGGGGAGAGCCCTACTTTTCGGACATGTCGGGCACCGGCTTGCAGTACTCTCCGGCATCGAGTTTGCCGCGGCAGGCGTCGAAGCATTTGAGCGTGTACTCGACATCTTCGAGGGTGTGCATCGCCGTGGGGATAATGCGCAGGATGATCTCGCCTTTCGGGATCACCGGGTAGACCACCACCGAGCAGAACAGGTTGTAGTTCTCGCGCAGGTCGACCACCAGGTTGGTAGCCTCCTCGACGCCGCCCTTCATGTAGACGGGCGTCACGGGCGAAAGCGTGCAGCCGATGTTGAAACCGCGCTTGCGGAAGCCGTCCTGCAACGCGTTGGCGATTTCCCACAGTTTTTCGCGGTATTCGGGGTGGTTGCGGATCAGCTCGATACGCTTCAGGCCGCCGATCACCATAGGCATCGGCAACGATTTGGCGTAGGTCTGCGAGCGCATGTTGTAGCGCAGGTAGTCCACGATATATTTGTGCGAAGCGACGAAAGCGCCGATCCCGGCCAGCGACTTGGCAAACGTGTCGAAGATGATGTCCACACCTTCGGTCACGCCGAAATGCTCCGGAGTGCCGGCGCCGGTCCTGCCCATCGTGCCGAAACCGTGCGCGTCGTCCACCAGCAGGCGGAAATTGAAATCCTTCTTCATGGCCACGATCTCGTCGAGCTTGCCCAGGTCACCCTTCATGCCGAACACGCCTTCGGTGATCACCAGGATGCCGCCGCCGGTTTCGGTCGCGAGTTTCGTGGCGCGTTCGAGTTGCTTGCGGCACGATTCCATGTCGTTATGCGGGTAGACGAAGCGCTTGCCGAGGTGCATCCTCAGCCCGTCGATGATGCAGGCGTGGGCTTCCGAATCGTAGACCACCACGTCGTTGCGCGTCAGGAGGCAGTCGATGATCGAGATCATGCCCTGGTAGCCGAAGTTGAGCAGGAAAGCGTCTTCTTTGCCGACGAAGGCGGCGAATTCGCGCTCGAGTTGCTCGTGCCATTTGGTCTGGCCGCTCATCATGCGTGCGCCCATCGGGGCGGCCATGCCGAATCTGGCGGCGCCTTCGGCGTCGGCCTTGCGCACCTCGGGGTGGTTGGCCAGCCCCAGGTAGTTGTTCAGGCTCCAGTTGAGCACTTCCTTGCCGCGGAACATCATCCTCGGGCCGATCTCGCCTTCGAGTTTGGGGAATGAGAAGTAGCCGTGGCTCAGCTTCTGGTACATGCCGATCGGGCCGCCGGCATTCCTGTGTATCCTTTCAAAAATATCCATAGTGGTGAGTTATTCTTTAAAATTGGCGCAAATATAGTAAAAGCCGGGCGCAATCGAAAATTTATTTTCAGATTGCCGGGGCGCATCCTGTATTCTGCAAAGGTACGTACTTATTCATAAAAAAGATATGAAAAACACAATATAAACGTTGCCGGTGCGTTAAAATTTCATAACTTTGCGGCTGCGCTCGGTGCGCCCGTACAATCAGGGATCAGGATGGACAGAAGGAAAATTCATATTTTGGGGTTAGTTTTGGCTGCGTTCGCGCTGGCCGGTTGCAGCGAGTACAGCAAACTGCTCAAAAGCAAGGACCGCGACAAGATGTACTCCAAGGCGCTGGAATATTACCAGGCCCGCAAGTACAGCAAGACGATCGCGTTGTACGAGGATATCGAGCCTTACTTCGACGGCACGGCCCGCGGCGACACCATCAAATTCTATAAGGCGGCGTCCTACTACAACCAGGGCGATTTCGAAACGAGCGGGATGTTGTTCGAGGAGTTCCGCCGCACGGCAGGCCGCAATAACCCGTTCAGCGAGGAAGCCGAATATATGTACGCGATGGGCTTCTATTATGCCTCGCCCGTGCCCGAGCGCGACCAGGGCAACACGATCAAGGCCATGCTGGCCATCGGCGAATACCTCGACCGCTACCCGAACAGTCCCAAGAAAGAGGATATGGAACGGCGTGTCGGGGAGCTCCAGCGCAAGATTTACGACAAGGAGTACCTCAATTCGAAGACTTATTATAATATAGGATACTATAAGTCGGCCGTCGTGGCGTTGCGCAATGCCCTGGACGATAGCCCCGAAAATCCCCACCGCGAGGAGATGATGTACCTGATCGCCAAGTCGGGCTACCTGCTGGCGGCCAACAGCGTCCATGCGTTGCAGAAGGACCGGTACCTGAAGATGATGGACTACTATTACAGCTTCGTGTCGGAATATCCGGCCAGTAAATACGGCCGCGAACTGGAGAAAATGTTGGAGGAAGCCAAGCAATACCTCGAAAAGAACAATACGGATAATCAAGAAAATACCACGTCCCAAAATGGAACAGAAAAAGAGTAGCGTCCCGGTGAATACGCAGACGCGCAAACTGACCGACCTGGACGCCCCGACAGGCAACATTTACGAGTCGGTGGCGATCATCTCGCGCCGGGCCAATCAGATAGCGGCCGAAACGAAGCAGGAACTTTCGCGTAAGCTGGCCGACTTCTCATCGACCAACGACACGTTGGAGGAAACGTTCGAGAACCGCGAGCAGATCGAGATCTCGCGTTACTACGAGCGTATGCCCAAGCCCACGATCGTCGCCACCGAAGAGTTCCTCGACGGCAAGGTTTATTACCGCGAAAACAAGCCGGAAGAATAAGCGGGCTGCGCACATGGCACGCCATCTTTTGTCCATCCTTTTGATTTTAAATCCTCACGTACTTTGAGTACGCTCCGGTGTAAAATCAAAACGATAACCAAAACCTGACGCACCCTGGGCACAGCGATAGTTGGCATTGTTGCCGAACCTAGGCATAGAAAGAATAGGCCCCCGAATATTAAAAAATGTTAAAAGGGCGCAACATATTATTAGGAGTCACGGGAAGCATTGCGGCGTATAAAGCTGCGGTGCTTATTCGTTTGCTGGTGCGCGAAGGCGCGTCGGTGCGGGTGGTGATGACGCCGCTTGCGAAGGAATTCATCACACCCTTGACGTTGGCCACGCTGTCGAAAAATCCGATCATGGTCGATTTTTTCGATCCGGAGGACGGGCGCTGGAACAGCCATGTGTCGCTCGGGGAGTGGGCGGACGCCTGCCTGGTCGCCCCGGCCACGGCCAATACGCTGGCTAAAATGGCCGGAGGAGTGGCCGATAACCTGTTGCTGACGACCTACCTGTCGGCGAAATGCCCGGTGTTCGTAGCTCCGGCGATGGACCTGGATATGTACGCGCATCCGGCCACGCAGGAGAATCTGAATAAGCTGCGCGCCCTGGGTGTGGGGATCGTCGAACCGGGTGAAGGCGAGCTCGCGAGCGGCCTGACGGGAAAGGGGCGCATGGCCGAGCCGGAGGAGATCGCGGCGTATCTGGTCGCGTATTTCCAAAAAAAAAAGTCGCTGCACGGTAAGCGTGTGATGGTGACGGCGGGCCCGACGGTCGAGCCGATCGACCCGGTGCGCTACATTTCGAATTATTCCACGGGTAAAATGGGGTATGCCATCGCCGGCGAACTGGCCTCGCGCGGCGCGCAGGTCACGTTGGTGAGCGGCCCGACGGCGCTGGATGCGCCCGCGGGGGTGGGGCGTGTGTGCGTGACGACGGCGGCGGAGATGTATGCGGCGGCCGAAAAGGCGTTCGGGGCGTGCGACGGCGCCGTATTTTGCGCCGCGGTAGCGGATTATGCGCCTGCGGAGCCTGCCCGCGAAAAGATCAAGAAGGCGGAGGGCGGTATGGCGGTGGCGCTGACGCGCACGACCGATATCGCGATGGAGCTGGGCCGCAGGAAGGACGGGCGCGTGGTGGCGGGCTTTGCCCTGGAAACCGGGAACGGGCTCGACCATGCGCAGGACAAGATGGCGCGTAAGCATATGGACTTCATCGTGCTGAATTCGTTGCGCGATACGGGCGCGGGATTCGGGCACGACACCAATAAAATTACGATCCTCGAAAGCGACGGTACGCAAGTCGAATACCCTCTTGAAAGCAAGCGCCAGGCGGCGGTCCGGGTGGCCGACGTGATGGAGCGCTATCTTTTGGAGTAAGATTTGCAATCGTATTTTTCCACAGTATTTTAAGTCTGTGGCTGCGAGGGCGGAACCGGGGATTTCGGGCCGGGGACTTATGCATTCCGCCTGCGTGGAATGCGGCATGAAGTGAAATTAAAAAGTTGTTTCGTTGTTACACAGGCTCACAGTCGAAAATTTCGTGCTGATCGACCGGCTGGACCTCGGCCTGTCGCCGGGGCTGAACATCATCACGGGTGAAACCGGCGCGGGCAAGTCGATCCTGCTGGGTGCGCTCGGGTTGTTGCTGGGCTCGCGTGCCGAGGCCAATGCAATCATGGACCCTTCGCGCAACTGCGTGGTGGAGGGCGTGTTCGACGTGGGCGGTTACGGGTTGGAGGAATTTTTCAATGCGAGCGACCTGGATTATGCGCCCTGCACGACGATCCGGCGCGTGATCGCGCCCGGCGGCAAGTCGCGGGCCTATATCAATGACCTTCCGGTACAGTTGGCCACGCTCAGGGAGTTGGGTGTGAGGCTGATCGATATCCATTCGCAGCACCAGAGCCTGATGCTGGCCAGCGATGCGTTCCGTTGCGGGATACTGGACAGCGTGGCGGGCAACCGCGGCCTGTTGGGGCGTTACGGCGCGGCCTACGTGGCGTTGCAGGAGGCCTCGCGCGAGTTGGCGGCACTGCGCGGAAAAGCTGCGCAGGATGCCCAGGAGCAGGATTACGTGAGTTTCCAGTATGGGCAGCTGCGCGAGGCGAACCTGCGGGCGGGCGAGCAGGAGGAACTGGAGGCGCAACATGCCGAACTTTCCCATGCCGGCCAGATCCGGGAAGCCCTGGCGTTGTCGGCGAACCTGCTGGACGAGGACGAAGCGGGCGTCCTGTCCCGCCTGAAAACCGCCGCGCAATCCATCGCCCGTACATCGGATTATTATCCCCGTGCGGGGGAACTGCACGGGCGGCTTCATTCTTCGTTGGAGGAGTTGAAGGACATCGTGCGCGAACTCTCGGCCGAGGCCGACCGCGTGGATTCCGACCCGGGACGTTTGCAGTTGGCGGCCGACCGGCTCGACCTTCTATATATGCTGCAGAAAAAGCACGGCGTGCAGAGCGTCGAAGCGTTGATCGTCCTGCGCGACGAATATGCCGTGCGGCTGAATAATATCACGTCGGCCGCGGAACATATCGCCGCGTTGGAAAAGCGTGTGCGGGAGTGCCACGATGCCGCTGCGGTGCTGGCCGATGAGCTCACCCTGTCGCGCCGCACGGCCGCCGCGGAGGTGAAGCGCCACGTGGAGGAACTGCTGGGCGGGTTGGGGATGCCGGGCGCCTACCTGAACGTCGAGGTGGAACCTTGCGGCGAACTGCACGCGACGGGCAACGACGCCACCCGCTTCCTGTTCACGGCCAACCGCAATACCGTGCCCCAGCCGGTGGAGAAAGTGGCGTCGGGCGGCGAAACCTCGCGGCTGATGCTTGCCTTGAAGTCGCTGGTGGCCGAGCGGAGCATGTTGCCCACGGTGATCTTCGACGAGATCGACGCCGGGGTGTCGGGCCGTGTGGCCGATGCGATGGGGGATATTATCTGTGCGATGGCCGGCACGATGCAGGTGGTCAACATCACCCACCTGCCACAGGTGGCCTCGAAGGGGCAGACCCATTTCGTGGTTTATAAGGAGGACACGCCTTCGGGCACGCGTAGCCATATCCGTTTGCTGGACCGAGAGGAGCGCGTCGCCGAAATCGCAAAAATGCTCAGCGGCAGCCGTGTGACCGATGCCGCCACCGCCCAGGCACGTTCGCTGCTCGGGGAATAAGGGCCGTTTTATCCGTACGCCACGATCTTGCTTCTTCGTATAAGAGCCGACGCTGCGGAGCGGGGGCGGAGGCTGTCTGCAGACTATGCCGGGCCGCGAGGAGGAAAACGGACGCATCGCATTCGTTAACAGAGGCGCCCCCGAAAGCTGCAGAATAAAGGCCGCATAAGTAAAACGACCGATTTATACTTTTGATAAAATCCGCGGCCATGATCCGTGGATTTTGTATCTTTGCAAGTCGTATGGGCAGGCATAAAACATACTGGTTATTCAACCCTGCGGATTTGCGGGAACTGGTCCCGCATAACCTGCAGGGGTTCCTGTCGATCTTTTCATCGTTGCGCACGCGCAATTTCCAACTCTATTTCGTCGGGCAGATCATCTCGCTGTGCGGGTCGTGGATCCAGTTCGTGGCGATGAACTGGCTGGTGTACGACCTGACCGGCTCTATTATATTATTGACCACGGTGGCGTTCCTGAACCAGATCCCGAACCTGGTGCTGACCCCGTTTGCGGGTGTGCTGAGCGACCGTTTCAATAAATTCCGGATCATCGTCACGACCCAGGCGCTGTTCATGGCGCAGGCGGTGGTGATCGCGACGCTGGTGCTGACGGGTACGGTAGAGGTGTGGCACATCATGGCGTTGGCCCTGTTCAGCGGCACGGTGAGCGCGATCGAGGCCCCTGCGCGGCAGTCTTTCTACAGCAAACTCGTCCCGCCCGAAGACATGACCAATGCCATAGCGCTCAATTCGGTGACCATCAACGGTTCGCGCTTCATCGGGCCTACGATCGGGGGCATACTGATCAGTACGGTGGGGGCGGGGTACTGCTTCCTTATCAATGCGGTGAGCTATATCGCGGTGCTGTCGGCGTTGCTGATGATGTGCCTGCAACCGTTCTCGCCCCAGAAACGCAGGATGGATATCCTGGGCGACCTGCGCGAGGGATTCTCCTATGCGGCGGGTTTCCTGCCGTTGAAGGCGGTGCTGTTGTTCGTGGCGTCGATCAGCTTCTTCGGACTGCCGCTCATGTCGGTCATCACGGCCTTCGTGGAGGATATTTTGCAGGGCGACAGCAAACTTCTGGGCTATATGTATTCGTGCATAGGAGGCGGGGCGCTGACGGCGGCGCTGTACCTGGCCTCGCGCAAGCACGTGCGCGGACTGGGGAAGGTGGTGACGCTCGACGGGGTGGTGATGGGCTTCTGCCTGATGGGGCTGGCGCTGACCCGTGCGCCCTGGGTGGCATGTTTCGTGGCCGTGCCGTTGGGATTCACGCTCATCGGGTCGATGGCGGCGGCAAATACCCTACTGCAAAGCATGGTCGAGGATAAGATGCGCGGCCGGGTGATGAGTTTTTTTACGATGGCCTTTGCGGGGATGGCTCCCGTGGGAGGCCTGTTATACGGTTGGGTGGCCCACCGCACGTCGCTGCCCACGGCGATTTTCTGCTCGGGGGTGATCTGCCTGGCTACGGCGGGGATCTATGAATATTACCGCCCGCGCGTGCGCGCAGCGGCCCACGACCGCTATACCCGCAGGGGCGAAGTCAATAAGGAAATCGCCACGGGTATCGGAGAGGGATTTCGCAATCCGTTTTAAGTCGTTGGCAATCAATGTCAGTTGATTTTTTATGGAAAAAAGTTTGCAAAAAATTTGGAGATAGCGAAAAAAGGTCGCTATATTTGCACCCGCTTTGAGAGATTCATTCCGAACAAGGCGAAACGTTCTGAAAAAATATTTACAAAATCTTTGCCAAAAGTTTGGTGGTTTGAAAAAACCTTTCTATCTTTGCAATCCGTTTCCGAAAATAACGGAACGATTGACAGCGATTTTGTCGATATACGAATAGGTTCTTTGAAGAATTTGAGCAGCTAAAAGTTTAT
>JAVBNK010000106.1:0-3649 GCA_031551595.1 Rikenellaceae bacterium
TCGGGTCGTTGGTGATGCTGATCATCGAGAAACGCAAGGACATCCGCACGCTCGTTACCCTGGGCGGGACGGTGCGTTTCATCCGCTCGATCTTCGTACGCGAGGGGATGCTGATCTCGACCATCGGAGCGGCCGGAGGAATGGCGCTGGGGCTGGTTTTCTGCATCCTGCAGCAGCAGTTCGGATTTATCCGGATCCCGGCCGAAACGTTTCTAATCGACGCCTACCCGGTGGTGATCCGGGCGACGGATCTTCTCGGGGTCGCGGCGACGTTCCTTGTCGTTAACGTAATTATCGCTACTTTTACCACGCGGATGATGATCCCCAAATCGACGGTCATGTTATGAAAGTGCGGATAGGTATAGTCGTATTGGTGGCTGGCATTGTGCTGTTGGGCGGGTGCACCCGGCCGCGCGTGATTCCGGACGAAAAGCTGGTGGAGATCCTCAAGGAGATCTACCTCGACAACGCCTATGCCGCCCAGACGCACCTGAACACCGATTCACTCGACATCTACGGGCCGATCCTCAAAAAATACGGCTACAAGCCGCGCGATTTGAACTACACGTTCAACGATTTTTCGAAACGCAAGAGTTCGCGCATCTCAGACGTGATCGAGGCGGCGATCGTAGAACTGGACCAGGAGCTGCAATGGTACTCCGACCGGGTGGCGGTGCTCGACACGATCAACCTGATCGCCCGCGAAAGGTTGAAACAATTGGTCGTCACGGACTCGCTCATTGCTGTAAACCGGATCGCCGACACGGCGAAACTGCGGATCGAACTGCCCGCCGCGGAAGGGACGTACGATATCCGCTACAGCTACCGGATCGACTCGGCCGACCTGAATCCGAGCCTGCGCACGACGCACGTGCTGTTCGATTCCGCGGGGCGTCAGGTCGGTGTCAGTTCCAACTGGATGCGCGTGCATCAGCCCCGGCAGACCTATGCGGGCGAACTCGTGGCTTCCGCTGCGGCACGCAGGTTGGAAATCCGCTTCGGCAACTACGGCAAAGAACTGAAGACGCCCCGGATGCAGATCGACTCGGTCGTGATTATCCGTTACCTGCCGCAGCAGCAGGCCCTCGACTCGCTACGGAAGCACCTCTACGCATACCGTCTTGTCATCGATGGAACCGAATACCCCCAGGACCCGCAGGATCGCGGCGCACTATCTGTACTCCCCCCGGGGCTGGCTCCGGAACGGGATTCTCTCCCTTGACGCCGCGGGGTGCATCACCGATATCTCCACCTCGCCGCGGGTCGATGCGCTCGCGGGGGTGGAGTTCTACAACGGGGTCCTCGTCCCGGGATTGGTAAATGCCCATTGCCACCTCGAATTGTCCTGCCTGCGCGGCGCGATCGCGCCCGGGTGCGGATTTTCCGGATTTGCCCGTGGGATGCGTGAACACAGGAACCGGTTTTCACCGGAGGAACAGGACGCGGCAGCACGTTACTGGGCCGCCCGGATGCGGGCGGAAGGGACGGTCCTTACCGCCGATATCTGCAATACGGATATCACTTTCGTAGACAAAGCCGAAAACCCCGATGCCTGGCACAACTTTTTGGAGCTTTACGGGTTGCGGACCCGGTCGCTGGACCCGTTGCGCCCGCTGGTTCTTTTGGCGTATGCCGGGGAGCTGGACTGGAGTATCACGCCCCACGCGACCTACTCGCTGGGCCGGGATGCCTTTGCGATGGCAGTCGGCGGGCTCGGCGGGGACGACGGCGATGTGCTCTCCATCCATTTTATGGAGAGCGAGGCAGAGCGCGAGCTATTCCAACGCAGGGGCAACCTCTGGACGTGGTACCGCGAGCAGGATTTCCCGGTCGATTTTCTGGATTACGGATCGCCTGCCGAACGCATCCTGGCGCAGGTCCCCGCCGACCGGAACCTGATGCTGATCCACAACACCTTCGTGACCGCCGGGGAGATCGAAGCATTGCAGGCGCATTTCGGCGACCGGCTGACGTGGGTGCTCTGCCCGCGGTCGAACCGTTATATCACCGGTGCGCAGCCGCCCGCCGAGCTGTTGCGCCGGCATGGCGCCCGCATCGCCCTGGGTACCGACAGCCTCGCTTCGAACACTGATCTCTCCCTGATCGAGGAAATGAAAATGTTCCCGGATGTTCCGCTCGACGAATTACTGGGTTGGGTGACCACTAACGGTGCTCGCGCCCTCGGCCGCGACGACCGCCTCGGGGCTTTTGAGGTCGGAAAATCCCCCGGCGTCGTCCTGCTGGAGGGGATTGACTGGGATCGGATGGCGCTATTGCCCGCCGCATCGGCCCGCCGGTTGGCGTAGGATCCGATGTCGATCCGCCCTTTTCTCCTATTTTTCTTCCTGAAAAAGCCAAAAAATCAGCGCGGTACGATATAATTATCGGACTTTTGGCGTATGCCGCATTTTTTGCACGGAAATTGTATAAGAAAGGGAAACGATGAAACGGAACCAAGTCATTGACTTAAAAATCTATTTATTATGAAAAAGCTTCTCGCTTCCCTGGCTGTCTCGGCAGTCGTTCTTTTCTCGGCCTGCGCGACCCTGCAGGTTACCACGGACTACGACCACTCGAAAGATTTTGCAGGCTTGAAAACCTACGCCCTGCATGACAACATCGTCAGCAGCAATGCAACGGTGAGCTCACTCAACGCCGACCGTATCACCACCGCCGTGCGCGATGCGCTGAATGCGAAAGGTTACGTCGAAGCGGCCGGAAAATCCGATTTCCTGGTGAACATCAATGCCGTTGTGCAGAACAAAAAGCAGGTGACGGCCAACACCGATTTCTACGGCGGCCCGTACGCTTACGGCGGCATCTACCGTCCCTACGCTTATTGGGGCGGCCCGGTTTCGGCTACCACGAGCTTCAACGTGGATGACTACAAGGACGGTTCGCTGATCATCGATATGGTCGATCCGGCTACCAAGAAACTTTTCTGGGAAGGGGTCGGCAACAGCGAAATCGACGGCACGGTGAACAATCCCGAACAGAGGATCACCGATGCTGTGACCAAGATCCTCGCGTCGTTCCCCTCGGTGGGGGGACAACCGGTCACCACGAAGTAACGGACTGCGCGTATCCGATGCACATTCTGCACAACGAAGTACTGTAGAGTACCAAAACGCCCGGCCGATGGCCGGGCGTTCTTTTTTAATACGGGGAAATCAGTCGTCTGACTTTTTCTCTTTGGGCATGTCGGCTTTTGGGGAAACCCGCGCTTTCCATTCGCGGTACATCTTTGCCATGCGTTCCACGGTTTGCGGCTGTTCGGCGGCCAGGTCGTTCGTTTCGGACGGGTCGGCGGCCAGATCGAACAGCGACCAGGGCGTGTTCTTGCCGTCGCGCACGATCTTCAGGTTGCCCTCGCGCACGGCGGCTCCGTTCTTCCACTCCCAGAAAATCGACTTTTCGCGCGCGATCTCCTCTCCGCGTACCACCGGCAGGAACGAAACGCCCTCATAAGGCAGCACCGCATGGCCACCGTATTCGGCCGGATAGGGCGCGCCCGCCACGTCGACGAAGGTCGCCATCAGGTCGATAAAGTGCCCCGCGTAGGCCGACGTGCGGCCTGGGTTCTTCAGCCCAGCGGGCCACGAAACCACCATCGGCGTGGCGATCCCGCCCTCGTAGCTGTAATTTTTGT
>JAVBNK010000009.1:0-7509 GCA_031551595.1 Rikenellaceae bacterium
AAATTTCCTACTTTTGCAATCAAAACCCCTGAAGCCATGAAGTTCCTGATCATAAACGGCCCCAACCTCAACCTGCTCGGCCGGCGGCAACCCGAGATCTATGGCCCGCAGACCTTCGAAGAGTACCTCCCAGAGCTACGCGCGATGTTCCCGGAGCACACGTTGGAATATTTCCAGTCGAACGTCGAGGGCGGGCTGATCGACGCGCTCCATGCGGCCGACGGCGACGGGGTGGTGCTCAACGGAGGGGGCTATACCCACACCTCGGTGGCGCTGGCCGACGCCGTGCGCAGCATCGCCGTGCCGGTCGTCGAGGTGCACCTCACCTCGCTCCCGGCACGCGAGGCATACCGCCACACCTCGCTGCTCGCCCCTGCCTGCCGCGGCTCGGTCATGGGTTTCGGGATGGATTCCTACCGGCTTGCCCTGCTGAGTTTTATGAAATAAATCATTACCTTTGCACCTGAAATATGCAATTTAGCGCGAGGACGGCCGTTATGTATTAGATTATGAAAAAGTTCTTAGCCCTCATATCGCTGGTCGTCCCATTGTTGCTGTGCGCACAAGGCTTGCGCGTGCCCGATAACGACCGCATCCTCAAACAGATCCTCGACCCCTCGTCGCCCCGCTATTATCCGGCGCTGATGATGCGCTACGAAAACAGCGACCGCACGCTCTCGGCCGACGACTACCATTACCTCTATTACGGCTTCGCCTACCAGGAGAATTACCGCCCGCTGGAACCCATGCCCGCCGCCGACAACATGCTGATGATCCTCGACATGGCCCCCGAGCCCGATTCCACACAGTGCATGAAACTGATCGAATACGGACGCCGGGCCGTCGGGGAGGACCCGTTCAACCCCGCGGTGCTCAACATGCTGGCCTATGCCTACACCATCCTGGGCGACACGGTGCGTGCACGCGACAACGCTATCAAGGTGGAACGGATCATCGAAACGATCAAAGCTTCCGGCACGGGCCTCGAAGAGCGCTCGCCGTGGGCCATCCTGGCCTTTTCGCACGCCGACGCGGTGCTGGGGTCGATGGGCCTCGACGCGAAAAAACGCAGGGTCGTTTCCCGTACGGTCGAATTCATCGACACCGGGGTGCGGAATCCCGCTACGGGATACTTTTTCGACTTCGGGCGGGCCTACTGGGTCAAACCCGAAAAAACGGACAAACCCGAAAAGCGGGGCTGGGAGATCAACGGGATCAAAGTAAAGCGATAACCATCTTCCCGCAAAAGACATTTTAAGAAAAATAAAAACAGACCCTGTATGTTCAGAAATTTACGATCCATCCTGTGGCTGCTGCCGTTAGTGACGCTCGCAGGTTGCGGCGATTTCGACCAGACGGCCGAATATTCAGGCTACGAAATCGTGGAGGACGGCCAGCGCACGCTGCTGGTCTACCTGGCGATGGACAACAGCCTGTCGGGCTATGCCAACACCAACATCCGCGCCCTGCGGGACGGAGTCTCGCGCAAGTCGCTCGCCAAAGGGCGCGTGCTGGTCTACAAGGACGTCGGCGGCACCCCCCTGCTGCTCGAAGTAAAGGTGGACAAGGCCAATAAAGCCTCTGTCGATACACTGAAGCGTTATTCCAGCCAGGATTCGGCCGACCCGGCCATACTGCGCGCGGTGGTTTCCGATGTCAAACAGATCGCCCCCGGGCGCAGCTACGGCCTGGTGATCGGTTCGCACGCCTCGGGATGGCTGCCCCCCGCAAGTCAAACCCAGGGTACGTTCGGCGCCGGATTCCGGATGCTCAAAGCGCAGACAGAACCCTTGACCCCGGAAGGACGGCCTTATCCGCTCACCCGCACCCTGATGACCGAGGGCTCAACGCAGGAGATGACCGTTGCCCAATTCGCAAACGCTGTCGATGACGGCCAGTTCGAATTCATCGTCTTCGACGCCTGCTACATGGCAGGTGTGGAAACGGTATACGCGCTACGCAACAAGGCGAAATGGATCGTCGGCTCGCCCGCTGAGATTATTGCCAATGGAATGCCCTACGACCTGCTCGTGGGCGACCTGATGGCCCCCACGCCCAAACTCGACGCAGTATGCAGGAAATATTACGACTATTATAATGCCTCGTATGACCGTTCGGCGACGATCACCCTGTTCGACTGTTCGAAAATGGAGGCCCTGGCCGCAGCCACCGCCCCTGTCATCGCCGCATACGCGACAGCCATACCCGTCATGAACGTATCGTCGTTGCAGTATTTCGACCGTCCGTGGAGCCGTGCGCCCAAGGCGTTCTTCGACCTGAAGGAGTTCATCCACATCCTCGCCGGGTCGCCGGGCCCGCTGGTGACGGCTTTCGATGCGGCGCTGGCCGATGCCATAGTGTGCGAATACCACACGGCCCAGATCCTGCGCACGATCCCCGTCAATACCTGCTGCGGGGCGACCTCGTTCATCCCCGTCAACTCGATGGGCACGACGATCAACAACTTCTACACACAGACCGACTGGGCGCAACGGGTTTATCCGGACTAAACCGGACTTACCCCGCAACGACAATAACCCGCCCGCAGCCAAGCTACGAGGTATCCACAGGGCTTCGATCGCCTGCGGGTAATCGCAACATCCCGGAGAACGGATTCCGCAACCGCGGGATATGATATGGATTATCGCCCTGAACGGCGGGGTATTTAAAAAGCGACCGCCGTTTTGCAGAGGTTCTGTCGCCGTTCGACAGCATTTGTAATCGGCCTGCCTGAGGAACGGGGCAACCGTTGCAAAATCATCTCTTTTTAGACCCCATCCGTTTTTAACCTCTAAAGGTTCAATTCCCCCGCAATTTACTGCGTTTTGCATTTACATTCCGCGACTGCGGGGGCGAAATCGAAGATTTCGAGCCGCGGGATGTTACAGTTGCCTGCGGCAACCGCGCCCTTACAATACCCCGTAGCTTCAGTCACTCATGCTGCACATGGGTTTCCTCCCCGCGGCCCGGCGTAACTCAGGTACACTTGGTTCTGCCCCCGCTCGCAGCGTCGGTTGCTGCGGGGTGGTTCATTCCCTGAAAGGCCAAACCGCCATGCGCTAAAGTGCATGGGTTCAATATGGGGAACAGGTTTCCCTCCCCGGGTTGTTCCGCCGCCCTGAAGGGGCGGAGAGCGGCGATGGAAAATAAAACAGAAATAGCCAAGCCAGGATAAAAATCCATAGGAACTTAACCCCCTGCAATCTCATTGCAAGGGGTCGACCATCATTCAGGCAATGAAAGAGCCGGCCTTACGGGGCCGGCTTTTCTTCGCTCAGGACCTGCTGTACGTCGGCCTCGGCCTTCGCCAGCTTTCCGCGGCATAATTTAATGAGTTCCGTGGCACGTTTTACGTGCGCGGCCAACTGGTCGATGTCGAAATCCTCGCGTTCGAATTTCGCAAGGATCGACTCGATCTCGGCGATCGCATCGCCATATCCGGGAGTCTTTTTTTCCATATCGTTATTCTGTTCACATAAATACTGTCAATGCGCCGCCGGCGGAGGCTGCATGAGAGCCAACGGCGAACCCGCCGGGGGTGCGGCAGGCTGGCGGCCCTGCATGGCAAGGCCGATATTTTATTCCACATCTTCCACTCTGGCGGCGATACGGCCGTGCGCCAGGGTAATTTCAAGCGGCTGGCCGGGCGAAGTGCGGCGGCTGTCGCGCAGCACACGCCCCTCCGCACGCACTACGGCAAACCCCAACGCAAGGATGCGTGCCGGATCGTGGGCATCCGCGCGGCCCGACATCAGTTCCAGTCGGTTACGCTGCACCTGCAACCACCGCGCAGGTCGTTCGGCCATCAGGGTGCGGAGCCCGGCAAGCCTCTCCGTCCGCCGTTCGAGCATGGCGGCGCTACGGTAGTGCAGTACGGCCTGCAGGTCGCCGATCCGGCGGTCGAGCGTGCGGGTCATGGCCGTCGCTGTGCGCGAAAGCTCCACCGCATGGCGTACCGCAAGCCTGCGGGCAACGTCCAGCATCGCCGCGGCCTGCTGCCGCAGGCGCGAATCCATCGCCCCGAGGTAGTCCCACTCCCCCTCCACCCTGTCCACCAGCCATGCGGCCACGGCGGTCGGGGTCTTCAGTTCGACCGCAGCCACCATATCGGCCACGCTGTGGTCCTTATCGTGCCCGATGCCCGTGATGACCGGCAGCGGGAATTGGGCGATGTGGGAGCAAAGGCGGTAATTATTGAAACATTCCAGGTCGCCCTGCGATCCCCCGCCGCGGATCAGCGCCACCGCATCGAACCCGTCGGCACGTTCGGCAATGGCGTCCAGTGCGGCGATGATCGAGTCGGCGGCGGCATCGCCCTGCATGAAAGCGTCGAAAAGTTCCGTTTCGAAACGCCACGGGCCGGCCGTCAATTCGCGCATGAAATCCTGGCAGCCCGCCGCATTGCGCGACGACAGCACCGCGATGCGCTGCACCAGCGGCGGCAGCCCCAATTCGCGGTTCATCTCGAATACGCCGTCCTTCCGAAGTTGTTCGACGGTCTGGCGGCGGGCGGCCTCCACGTCGCCCAGCGTGTAGGCGGGGTCGATATCGCCGACGACCAGCGACAGCCCGTAAACCTCGTGGTAGCTCACCGACACGCGCAGCAGCAACTTCATGCCGGGGGCGATGTCGCTGCCCGTGGCCGAGCGGAAGTGCGACGCGATCGCGCCCCACGACGAGCGCCACGCCACGGCCGAAGCCTGGGCCTGCGCCAACTCGCGCCGTCCGCCTTTCTCCACGAGCTGCATGTAGCAATGTCCCGAATAGTTGACCTTCAGCTCGCTCACCTCGGCCACCACCCAATACGAAAGCGGCAAGGCGCTCTCCAGGCCGCGTTTGATCATCGTCTGGAGTTCGAGCAGGGTGATATGGGACGAAGGAGAGGTCATGCATTGCAAATGTACTGAAATTTTCCTATCTTTACACCCACGCCGGTTACTACGGATTGTTCCGCCCGGAAGGGCGTATCGGAACTTGGCGGATTTTTTATAGAATTATCCGCCGGGCCGCATCTGCGTGACAAGCAAACCGACACCATAAAACACGTCAGCGATGAAAAAACTATTGACATTGACGGCTGCGGCATTATGCGCCGCTTCGCTGGCCGCCGGGCCGTTGGCCGTCGCCGGGCCCGACGGCAAGGCGGTGGAGGAAGCGGCGGCGTTCACCGCAGAGAAGGACGCCGGGCCGGACGGCGCGTGGAGCACCTACAAACCGGCGGACTTCTACGCCCTGCTCGACCGGTTCGACAACAGGAACCCCGGCTACTATCCCGGGGCCAACCAATGGGCATCCGGCATAGTGAAGACCGTCGTGCCGCAGGAGTTGATGAACGTATTGGAGGGCTACCGGCACAAACGGCGTACTGAAAAGTTTATGGCCCTGATCTATTTCGACCGTGAAGGACGCATCGTCACCTCCGAATTCCGTCTGTCCGGCGCCCTGGCCCAAGTGGTCACGCCCCAACATATCCGGACGATCTACGACAACCTGATGAAAGAACGGGTTCCCATCGAGCCGACCTTCGATCCGGACTCAAAGTACGTGCAACTGGAGAGAAAATATTGGCGGGAACGGGTGGAGCATATCCGGAATGAGAATAAAGGGGAAGGGAAAAGCAACGAACTGTTCTGCGTCAGGTGCAACCTGACGGGAGGAGGCACCGCCGAAGGATTCTACAGGCAGTAAGCAATCCGGAAAAGGAACAAGGGCAACGACAATCTCCTTGCCGCAACGCTGGGGGGATTCACTAGGCTGCGATTGCCCGCAGGCAATCGCCATATTCCCGGTCCGGCACAAAATGCCGCCCCCCGCAGCTGCGGGATGCGGGCCCTGACGGCGGGGTATTTAACTTTTGAAATAATAAACCCGAAGAACGATGAAAAAGATCATTTTACTCTGCGGCCTGCTGGCTGCGATATGCCTGCCCGCCTCGGCGACCATGCAGGCCCGCGAAAAGCTGATCGTGGACGGCGACACGTTGAGGATGGCGTCGCTCCCCCTGGACGCCTATCTCAAAAGCCGCAACATGACCCCGGATGACATTCCTGAATTGAAAGGCAAACTCAGCACCGGTTTATGGCGGGGATACCTGGGCACATGGGAGATCGCAGAGGGCAAACTGTTCCTGGTCCGATTAGAAAGTTCCGCCAGGGAGCCCGTCGACCTGGCGGCCCTGTTCGGCAAAAAACACAAAAACGGCAAAGTGCCGGCCGATTGGGTCACCCTCGACCTGTATGCCCAATACGGCGACCAGTTGATCGAAGACCCGTTCTTTTATAGCCAGCGATGGATCTATGAAAAAGAGAAAAAAGTGGTCGTCCGGGAAGGCAAGGTGATCTCGATGGAGGACTACGACACCCTCAACGGCGGGCACGATCCGGACATGGTCCGCCTCTGGAACGGGTATGGCATAGATTCCGACAGGGTGGTACGGGCGCTGGAATATATCGTCATGGACGGCTTCCAATGGAACGACCGCATGACCGAAAGCATGGTAATCGTCGTGTGGTACGGAATCAAAGAGGACTTCTCGCACCAGGTCAGGGGGGAAGCCCAACTCGCGGTGGAGGGCTATGAAAAAATGAAGAAAGAACTGCCCGCCGCATCCGGTGCGCTCCCTATTCACGAAAAATCCCTGGCCCGCATGAAGGCTATCGCCGAAAAACCGGGCTATGACGCCTATGTGGAAGAGATCGGGCGCGTTTTACAGCCGGTCAAAGTGGAGTCGTTTATCTTCTGCGGCAAGCCCGCCTACTACACCGGCCACCAGGTGAGGCTCTATTTCGATGCGGCCACCAAACAGATAAGCCGGGTCATGACCTCCCGGCAAAGCCCTGGCGAAATCCTGTAGGCAAACACCGAAAAGAAAATAAAGTCCCGGAAAATAGTTATCTTTGCGCCACGAAAAGTGCCGCCCCGGCAACTCCTGTCACAGGAGTATTTGCGACCCGGGCCACATAAGGCCCGGAGAGCGGTTTCATCCCCGGGCGCACGGGGAATTTATTTGTACGGACTAAACCTGATATGGAAGAAAACTCGATACTCTCGCGCCTCGACGGGCTTAAACTGAAATACGAAGAGATCGGCCAGAAAATGACCGACCCCGAAGTGATCGCCGACATGAAGAAATTCGTGGCGCTGAACAAGGAGTACAAGGAACTGCAGCCGATCATCGAAACTTCGGAGCAATACCGCACCGTGCTTTCGAACCTGCGCGGGGCCAAGGACATGCTCGCCACCGAGAAGGACGACGAATTGCGCGCCATGGCCCGCGAGGAGATCGCCGAACTGGAGCCCCGGGCCGGGCAACTCGAAGAGGAGATCAAACTGCTGCTCATCCCGCGCGACCCCCAGGATTCGAAGAACGCCATCCTGGAGATCCGCGGCGGCACGGGCGGCGACGAAGCGGCCATCTTCGCCGGCGACTTGTTGCGCATGTATGTCAAATACATCGAGAAACGCGGCTGGCGCTACGAGGTCAACAACATGAGCGAAGGCGGCGCGGGC
>JAVBNK010000174.1:0-39816 GCA_031551595.1 Rikenellaceae bacterium
GCGGGCGGATGCGGCTATATCGCCGTGCATGACGGCGTCAGGCCGTTGGTATCCGCGGAATTGGTGCACGAGGCGGTCGCCACGGCGGCGGATTTCGGCACGGCCGTGCCTGTGATCGAACCCGCGGACTCGTTCCGCATGGTGACGGAGTGCGGTTCGCAGCCCGTCGACCGCACGGCGCTGCGCGCCGTGCAGACCCCGCAGGTGTTCCGGGCGGATATATTGCATAAGGCTTACGGGGCGGCTTACGACCCGTGCTTCACGGACGATGCCTCGGTGGTCGAGCGGTCGGGCGTCGCCGTAAGGCTGTGCACCGGCCGCCGCGGCAACCTCAAGATCACCACCCCGGAAGATATGATCGTGGCGGAGGCATTACTAAATTTTAAATCCGCGGCCGGGGGGGGCGTCATCAAAGGCGCCGGACCGCAGGCTTAAGCATTTCGTGGGAAATGCACTCGTAAATATAAATGGAATTTATGGCAACCGTATTCCGATATAAACTCGACCCGCGCAGCAAGCGCATCACCTGGATGGTGATCGTGCTGGTGGCGTTGCTGGCCGCATGGTTCACCTACCTGTATATCGACCACGGCGGTTACCTGCCCGCATGGTTCCTCACGGTGGCGCTCTGCATCGGGGCGCTCTATGCGATGTCCATCCCGCGGTCGGTGCGCGTCACCGGCGAGGCCATCGAGATCCATTGCCTGGTCGAACTGACCACCGTACGGCTCGAAGACCTGCGTTGGGTGCGCCCTGTGGACCGTTCGCAGACCCGCCTGATGCTGTTGCTGGGCAGCTACGGGTTTTTCGGTTACTACGGCTATTACATCGACTGGCGGCAGTGGCAGACGGTCAAGGTCTACGCCTCGGCATGGAAAAACCTGGTTGAGATCGAGGATATCTACGACCAGCGCGTGATCATCAACTGCCCGGACCCCGAGGCATTTATCGCCAGGGTCGAGCAGGCCAGCCGCATGTACGAAGAATCGCATCATCCGGCACAGTAGGCTGATAAAAAAACGTTTTGTTATATTGTCATCTTAGATCGTCCGGAAGGGGAGCGCGCCCCTGGAGCGCAGGTTGGACCCCGCCTGGTTTTTGCGAATGTCCGGCGGAGCAGAAACTGTAGCGAAGCGTAATTTCCGGCCGCCAATGAAGTAGAAACCATCAGCGGGCACCCGGGCGCTTGACCATTTTGCTTCCTTTTTGGGTCAAGCCAAAAGGGATGTCGCCATCAGGCGAAAAGGAGTGACTCTATAAAAGAATTTTTATTCCCCCGGATTTGTCCGGACTGGTCATAAAAAGGCTTGCAGAATGTCCTGCAGGCCTTTCTTATTTAAATCCTGCACCCTTCTGCGCTCGGTCCCGGGACCGTATGTCCGTGGGTTGCCGGACGCAGGACGGGTGTCGCGCTGCCACGGGATTTATGACTGCATGCGCGGTATTGGGCGGGTGTGGCGCCGTACTCCTTGCGGAAAAGTTTGATAAAATGCGACGTATTGGGGAAGTTGCATTCGATCCCGACTTCGGAGATCGATTTGCCGGTCGAGATCAGCAGCAACCGGGCGTGCATCAATCGTTGGCGGATGAACCATTTGTGGGGCGGTTCGTCGAAATGGCGTTTGAACTCTTTCTTAAAGGCGGTCAGGCTGCGGTTGCATTTCGAGGCCAGCTCCTCGACGGAGATGTTGCAGAAGATGTGGTTGTGGATGACCTGTTCGAAATTTTCGCTCAGGATATCGACGCTGCCGAGCATTTTGCTTTTGATGCAGCAATCCGGATTGGAGAGGATCAGGTAGACCAGTTCGGTGAGCTTGATGTTTTCGGCGGTTTCGTCGGCCGAGAAGATCTCCTCGCGGATGTATTTGTCGCTCGATGTGAAGAAGTTGCGGATGGCTCCCCAGGCAGGGTAGACCACATGGGACAGGGTCGAGCAATTTTTGCATGCGTGGTCGTTGGCGATATCGAGCCTGTACGACAGGCTCAGGTAGGCCAGGATACGTGCGAGTTGTTCGGGAGTGTAATAGAATACGATCTGCTCGAAGGGTTTATTCGTTTCGGGGATATTTTCGGTGTAGTGGTGTCCCGAGCCGAGATAAAACAGGTCGCCGCGCACGACTTCGTGGCGCACATCCCCGTAATAGATGTCTTTGCGGCCGCGCAATACGTAACCTATCGCCTGTCGGGAGAGGTTATGCGACTGTATTCCACTACGGTGCGGCTGCACATATTTAACGATCATCGGCTGCTGCGGTGGTATCGGCATATGCGTTGACATAATAATAAGGATTTAGTATGATAATATTCCATATGGACTTCCATACGACAAACATACAATAATATACTGCATTATTTGCAATGCAAATAAATATATTTCGGCGACAAAGCGGATATATATTGTTAATGTATTGATGATATGTGATATGTGAAAACAATGTGCATTGTATTTTTGCTATGTATTTACAATATAATATTGTATCGCATATTTGGTGAAGATGCATTACCTTTGTGTCGCAAGCAGAGTCCGCGCGATGAAAAACCAACCTTCCGGCCGTACGCGTCACCCCCTCTCGGAACAATTATCGTTCGACAGGGAGCATATCTGGCATCCATACACGTCAATGGCGGACCCGTTGCCGGTATATCCGGTGGCTTCGGCCGAGGGGGTGCACATCATGCTCGAAGACGGGCGGCGGCTTATCGACGGCATGTCGTCGTGGTGGTGTGCCATCCACGGCTACAACCACCCGGCCCTCAACCAGGCCGTTACGCGGCAACTCGCACGCATGGCCCACGTCATGTTCGGCGGGCTGACCCATCAGCCGGCCGTGGAATTGGCCCGCCGGCTGGTCGGAATCGCGCCCGAAGGCCTCGAACGCGTCTTTTTCTGCGATTCGGGATCGGTCGCCGTAGAGGTGGCCGCCAAGATGGCCGTGCAATATATGTTCGCTGCGGGGCAGCCCGGCCGTCACTCGCTGGCCACCGTCCGCGGGGGTTATCACGGCGATACGTGGCACGCCATGTCGGTGTGCGACCCCGTCGGGGGGATGCATTCCATTTATACGGGCCGCCTGCCGCTGCAATTTTTCGCCCCGCGGCCCCGCACGCCTTTCGGCGGCGAGTGGTCGGACGACGATTTTTTACCTATGGCCGAGATGCTCTACCGCAACCGGGACAGGATCGCCGCCGTCATCATCGAGCCCGTCGTCCAGGGCGCGGGGGGCATGTGGTTCTACCATCCCCGCTACCTACAACTGCTGCGGCAGGCGTGCGATAACCTGGGGATGCTGCTCATCTTCGACGAAATAGCCACCGGATTCGGCCGTACCGGACGCATGTTCGCCTCGGAGTGGGCGGGCGTCACCCCCGATATCCTGTGCGTGGGCAAGGCTATCACCGGCGGCTACATGAGTTTCGCCGCCGTCATGGCTGTCGGGGCTGTGGCCGACACGATCTCCGCTTCGCCTCCCTACGCCTTTATGCACGGCCCCACGTTCATGGGCAACCCGCTGGCGTGTGCCGTGGCGTGCGCTTCGCTCGACCTGCTGGCCGAAAATCCGCCCCTGGAACGCGTCGCACAAATCGGCCGGGCGCTCGAACGCGGCCTGTCGTCCCTGCGCGGACGCCCCGGCGTGGCCGACGTACGCGTACTGGGCGCCATCGGCGTGGTCGAGATGGAACGCGAAGTCGACATGGCCGTCCTCCAGCGCCGGTTCGTCGAACTGGGCGTATGGATCCGCCCCTTTGGCCGCCTGGTTTATGTCATGCCCCCCTATATCATCACTGACGACCAGATCGACACCCTCACCGCCGCCGTCCGGGCCGTCACGGCATAGAAAAAGCGGCCGCGCAAGGCGGCCGCTTCAGCATCCGGTACGTCGGGAGAATCTACCGGGGAGTGATCGACCGGACGATGTATCCTTTCGTATTTTCACTGGTCACCAGCGCGACCAGCTGGTCTTTCTGCTCCTGCGTCAGCAGGTCCTTCAGGCCGATCGTTACGTAAAACAGCACCGTATCCCTTTCGGCGTCCGTCAATCGGGGCACGACGGCCTTCACGGTTTCAAATGCGGCGCCGGCACCCTCGCCGGTCACTTTGACCAGGGACGCAGCCTGAAGCGGCAGGAAAATATCCGTATCGGCCAACCCGAGCGAAGCCAGCCTCGCATTGGTTTTCGCCACGCTTTCGCGGGTCGCCTCTCGGTCGTATCCCTGAAGCACCTGGCCATAATAACCTATGTACTTGCGTTTGAACACCTCGTTCACCTTCTCGCGCCCGGCGACCTCGCGGAAACGGTCGCGGTTGGCGGTCAGGAATTCGTCTTTGCCGGACCATACGCGGGCATTGTCGAAGATGAACAGGAACTCCGGGCTGACCTTATCCTGGTCGGCGGCCGAAGCGTAAAGTTCCTCCACCATGGGGGCCACGTCGGCCGTATGGGTGTTTTGCAGGGTCTCCAGGTAACTCGCCACGAAGCGCGGATCGCGCTCGCCCGCATCGTAACGCGCCTTGAGCCCGCCGAAAGCCTTGGCCGGGTTGAATGATTCCTCGACCTTGCCGATGAACGTCAGGTCGAGGACGCCGCCGGCAAACATGTGCACCAGTTGGCCGTCGCCGTCCAGTACGATGAACGTCGGATAGGCCTTTACGCCAAATTTTTTGGCGAATTCGGGACCGTCTTCACCTTTCTCCGCGTTAAGCTGCAGGGAGATGTATTTGGGATTGAAGTAGTCGCCCATCTCCTTCATCGGGAAGACCTGCGCGGTCATCATCTTGCAGGGGCCGCACCAATCGGTGTACACGTCGACGAAGACGTATTTATTCTCGGCCTTGGCCTTTGCCACGGCCTGGGCGGGCGTCAGCGCCTGGAAATTGACTCCCTGCCCGGAGGCCTGCCATGCCAGCAGCGCGGAAGCGAACATTAAAAACAGTTTTCTCATGGTCGGATATCGTTGTTTGGTTTAAGTTTCATCGGGAACGCTATCCCCATTGTTCGGGTACGGTCGCAGGATCCAGCCCCCGTCCGTCCCAGCCGTCCGTAACGCTGCGGCCCGACCGGACAGGTGTAGAGGGCGACACGATGATCGCGTATTTCCACCAGACGTTCGACGCGGTGAGGATATCGCTCAGGCGGTAGTACCGGTCCTGGCCCTTGTATTGCCCGTTGAGGTAGGTACGGCCGATCGACCACGGGTCGTAGCATTCCAGCAGGTATTCACCGTCCACGCGTTTGTAGCCTTTCACCACCACGAAGTGGCCCGACGAGGCGCTGGTGGTGTAGAATTTGTCTTTCCTCCATTCGGACATGCCCGACGACGATTCGGTGCGGACGTAATAGATATCCAGGCACAGGATGGCGATATTCCCTTCGTCGAGGTGGGGTTTCAGGTCGTCGAATTTGGTGAAATCGACCTTTTCGTTCGTAACGCCGTTGATGTCCAGGTAGGTGGCGATGTTGTTGGTGCTCCAATTGCCGGTCACTCCCGATTCGGTACGCATCTGCTGGGCGGTCATCGGGAAGTCCTCGCGTGCCCACCGGCCGGCCATCTCGCAGGCTGCCGGACCGCAATTGGTATTGGAAGAGGGGCCCGTGTTGTTCTGGTCCACATACCATCCGTAGGCGACATTATTGGCCCGTTCCTCGAACAGCCTGTACCCGAGGCCGTAAAGGCGGTGGGGGTCCAGTTGCGCGACCGGGATGGTTTTGGTGACCGAACCCGACGATTTTCCCGTTTTCACGGTCAGGGTGATCTGCGCGCTGCCGCCCGCATTCTGTTCCGGGAGTATGAAATAGTATTTGCGGTCGGTGCCTTTCTTGAAATCGAGCGGTACGTCGGACGACCATGTCAGGGAAACCTGCCCGTCGGCGACGATGTCCGAAGTGTCCCATACATAGACCCTGTCCATCGCTTCCTTGTATGCGAAGTTCACGACCAGGGAGTTGTCGTCGTTGCTGCACGCCGAAAAGAAGAGCGAGAATGCCGCTGCGCAGGCGAATTTGCCAAGCAATGATATATTTTTCATCGTATTATTCGTTGGTTATGGCCCCATGCGGAATCTCTCCCGCACGGGACCGTTCATTCATTTACCAGGTACGTGACGTATGCGGTTCCCTGAATATCAGGTTCGTGGCCTGCCCGGCGCCCGTATAGGTCGCTTTGGGGCCGTTGGCCGTCTTCACATCCTGGGTCTGGCCTTCCATCGGGTAGATGCGCAGGGTCCAGTTGCCGCCCTTGTTGGAGAGCACCAGGAATTCGTTGGGGGCGTCCGCGTGGAGGTAGGTCGCATGGTTGTTGCAGGCCCAGTCGTAGTTATGGTGGATGTAAACGATCTGCTCGTCCGCGGGGATCACCACCACATCCGACTTATGGGTCTGGTTGTTCTGGTTGTAATAGTGTACTTTGTTGTCGCCGGCGGAGTAGTACAGAATACTCTGGATCGCACTTGCCACGGTCCCTCCGCCGTTGCGCACGCAGAACACTTTCCCGCTGCCCACGCCGGCGGCGAATTCGGCGGGGATTTCATACGAGCCGTAATAGGCGACCTCGCTGACCTGGTTGAAACTGCCGACCATCACATCCACCAGGCGCAGTTTGCCCGCTTCGCCCGCATTTTTACTCTTCAGCAGCGCCCAGCCGCGCGCGGCGGAAGTGAGGTAGTTGTGTTGCGTGCCCATATACAGGCATTCCTGGTTCGTAAAGTGGTGCTGTGCGGTAGCGGCGTAAGCCCTGGTATAGGCAAACCTGTTCTGGGAGTTGTGGTACCCGACGATCGCCCCGGTGTTTTCATTGAAGAACATCATGTTCGATACCACAGCGGCGCCCATGCCGGTCAGTTTCAGTCCTTCGTCCGGGTAGGCGTAACCGAACTGCCCCTCGCTGGAGGTATTGTAAGCGACGACGTGAAGCCGCCCGTCGTTGAGCATCATGAACCCGCCGCCGGTACCCCACACGCCCTGCGGTTTCTTCACGGCCGGCGTTTCCATGAACGCGTGGTCCCAATCCCTCATCAGGGTCATCTGGTTGCCGTTGTAGATCCGCATATCCTCATCGGTGCAGATCATGAACGTGGACACCAGGGTTTTTGCCGTCTTCGTCCCGTCCTCGTTCACTACCTGATAACAGTACTGGTCGGAAAGCGTGGAGCGTATCGGCCGGCCCGGGAGGTCGTCGCCGTTGATCGTCTTGAGGATATTGGGGCGGAGCGTGCCGCTGCCGTCGATAAAGTCCACGTCGGTACGCCCGTTCTCGTACTTGTTGATGAAATACCCCGAGCTGAACCGGCTCGACACGGTGACGATGGTGCGTTGGTAGGCCGACACCCCCGTTTTCTTGTCCCTGGCCTGGAAGATCAGTTTGTATTGCCCCGGGGCGAGCGCCATATTGTAATCGAGTTTCTTTTCGCGGCTGAGGGTATCGCGGCGGTTTATGGTTGTGCTGGTGTGCGAATAGGCGCACCAGCAGTACTCGTAATCCGCTTCGTCGCCTCCGATCTCGGGGTCGATCACCAGCGGTTCGAGCATGATGGCGGTATAGTTCGCCGCGAGTTGCGAGAGGATGGCCGGCGTCACTTCGCCGGCAGGTTTATAGGTGTAGTTGCCGGTGTCGTCGATACACTTCGTAAAGAGCGTGACGGCCATGGCGGCGGCCAGGTATATCGTTATTCTTTTCATCGCTGATTCGCTTTAGATCGTTTACATTTGCGGGAATGTGACCTCCGTATTGTTGGCTTCGAACAACGCGGGATGGGTGAGCAGGTAATCGGCCATGGCCTGGCGGGCCTTCAGGTTGTAGAAGCGCCGGATATCCAGAAGATTGTTCCCGGTCAGCGTTTCGTCGAACCGGGTGTAGCCCACATAGTCGATCAGGAAGCGCATTTTCTCCTGCCCCCATGCGCCGAAGGTTACGAAGTAGCCGTTCGTGGAGAGGTTCTCCCACATGGCCGGCTGTGAAGCCACGGCGGTGATCTTTACGGTGTAGGTCTGCATACCCTCGAGCCCGTAGGTGAAATAGTCGTTGGTGGCGATGGCCAGGTCGAGGCGGAATTCGGTGTCGTCCATCTGCGGGGTCCGTTTGACGACGATCGGCACGGCCACGGACGTTTTATTGGCCGGCATCACCATTTTGGGCGCGATGTCGGGATGGTCGAAAGCCTCGTAGTGGATCCCGGCCACGGCGGGGTTCACTCCTTCCTGGTTGGTTTGCACGATGGGCAGCGGACGGGCCTGGTCCGAAAGCGCACCCGTCAGGCGCACCTCCACCCACACCGTATCGACGGTCTTCGATCCGGCCAGGAAGAACGAATAGTTGACGCTGTCGCGCTGGATCGCGCCCTTGCTGTTGTTCGCCCCGCGGTAGAACCAGAGCGACGGGGCGGCTTCGAATTTATTGAGTATCTGCTCCTCGCATGCAGTCAGCAGCAGGCCCGCCACCGGCAGGAGCAATCCGTATTTTAAGAATTTGGTCATCATCTCGTCGGAGGTTTATAATTCGAACAGTAATTGGGAATCGGGGATCGGGAGCTGGAGGTCGTCCCATGTGATGTTTTTCACGGCGGGCCAGGTGAGTTTCGTGTAGCCGAGCCGTTTGTAGAAGAAGTACATCTGTCCTTCGCCGTAGAACTCCTTGCGGTATTCCTTTTCGAGGCGCTCCCTGACGGCGGTTTCATTGACCAGGGTGTTGTCGATGGAAGAATCCATGTTGCGTGCGATGCGGTAGGTGCGCAGCAGGTCCGTGCGGCCGCATTCGACGGCGATCAGGTACATTTCGGCCAGCCGCATCAGCGGCATATCGAGGTCGGCGGTGGTTTCCGTGTCGTTGAACTTGCGGAAGTAGTTGAACATACCGACCAGCGGCAGGGACTTCTCTTCCCACAGGCGGCCCTCGCGGACGATGCGGATGTCGCCGGTGTGCAGGGACGATTCATAGGCCGTGGCGATCTTCGCCTTGTCCTGCGTATACGCCTCGTCGTAGTCGATGAAACGGGGCCTGAGGGTCGAGGTGGCGAGCGAGTTGTTCACCGCGAAGATATGTTCGGCCGGGAAGGTCATCTGCCCGTAACCGGCTTCGGTTTCGGTTCCCAGGGTGAATTTCGAAGAGCCGTCCTGGTTTTTCGCATCGATGACTTCCAGGGCGTATTGCAGGGCGGTCGCCTTTTGGTCTTTCATGCCGTCGAGGCCGCTCAGGAAGAGGTAGTAACGCGCTTTGGCGGCTTTCACGGCGTAGTAGTTGAACCGCACCTGGCGGAAATACTGGAAATCGTTCAGGGGGATGGTCGCGCCCTGCAGGTCGCCCGGCGAGTTGAGCTGCTTGTTGGAATAAGTAAGGATCGGGTCGCCTTCCAGCAGTTCTTCGGCCTGGTCGAGGTCGTCGATGATGTTGGCCAGCACCTCTTCATAGGTGAGCGCCAGCAATTTGTTCGGGTCTTTGGTCACTTCGCGCACATAGGGGATCGCCTTGTCGCCGGGAATGATGCGGTCGGGGACCGGGCTCCACAGCCGCAGCACCTCGAAATGCAGGAATGCACGCAGGCCCAGGGCTTCGCCCTTGACCAGCTCGTAATTGCCGTCGGTGAACAGGTCTTTCTTCTCGTCGATCCGGGCGAGCAGCGCGTTGAGGTTGGCGATGGTCTTGTAGTATTGCAGCCAGATGGTTTCCAGCAGGTCTTTGCTGACCGTCGAGGTGTAGTTGAACGCGGCCAGCGAGTTGAGCAGTTCATTGGTTTTGCCAGGCCGCAAGGTCCAGTGCTGCGCGATCATTTCGGGCAGGTCGACGGTGGTGTTGCGTCCGTAGAGCTCCGGGGTGGCCATGCGGATATAGGCGCCCGTGAGCACGCCCTGGAAGCCCTGCTGGGTTTCGAAGGCGTCTTTTTCACGCATTTCGAGTGCAGGATTGATGTCGAGCCAGCCGTTGCACGAGGAAAATGCCAGTATCGACGCGATTATGCCATATATCTTTTTCATCTCTGTTCTTTTTTTGGATTAAAACCGGGTGGACAACGAGAATGAGTATTTCCGTGCGAAAGGATAGCTCGTACCGCGTTCGCGCCGGATCGTCGAGAGATAGAACACCTCGTCCGCCACGCCCGACACGGTCAGGTACTCCATGAACCCGATGTGGCGCCGGAGCCATTCCGTGTTGAACTCGTAGGTCAGGTTCATGGAACTCAACCGCAGCGAGTTTTCCCGCATCACGAAGCGCGAGGAGGCGTACGTTTCGTTGAAATCGGCGATGTTCTTGAAGTAAGCCTGATCCCCCGGGTTCCGCCAGCGGTCGTGCAACGCCCTTCGGTCGAGGTTGTTCCAGGGATTCTGGACGCCCACGCGCGAATTGCTGATGTTCTCCACCCGGTCGACCAGGGTCTGGTTGTAGGTGTCCGCGCCGAGGCTGTAGGCGAAGGTCGCGTTGAGCGTAAGCCCCTTCCAGCGCAACAGGGTCCTCAGGTTGCCGTGGAGTTTGGGTTCGCTCACGCCGCAAGGCACTTTGTCTTCGGCGCTCCAGGTGGTGGTACGCTCGCCGTAACGGGTCAGGAAAATCTCGTTGCCCGTCGCGGGGTCGATCCCCAGCGACCGGACCACATAGATGGTCCTCATCGATTCCCCCTGCTTATACAGGAAACTCGGATTGGAGCCGTTTTCCTCCATCAACTCCTTGTTGAGGAATTCCAGCGCGTTGGAGATCTTCAGGATCTTGTTCCGGTTCAGGACCAGCGCCCCGCCCCCCGACCAGGTGAAGCCGCGCGGATTCCGGATCACGTACCAGTTGACGTTCGCCTCGATCCCCCGGTTGCGCACTTCGCCGACGTTGGCTTTGTAGCTGGGGACGCCGGCCGCCGTGGGCAAGTTGATGTCGGCCAGCAGGTCCTGGGTCTTTTTGTCGTAGAAATCCACGGTCAGGCTCAGCCGGCGGTCGAAAAGGATCGCTTCCAGGCCGGCGTTGGCCTGCTCGGTTTTCTGCCATCCCAGGTCGGGGTTGCCCAGTGCGACCATGTAGGAGCCGTTCCAGAACTTATAGCCCTCTTTGAGGAAATAACGGTAGGTGGTAAGGGCCTGGTAGGGGTTGAATTCCTGCGAACCGGTGGTTCCGTACGAGAACCTCAGGCGCAGGCTGTTGACCGCAGCCACATTCCTGAAGAACGCCTCGTGGTGCAGGTTCCATCCCAAGCCGGCTGACCAGAAGGGTGCGGTGCGGTTGCCGGCGCCGAATTTGGACGATCCTTCGATCTTGCCCGAGAAATCGGCGAAATAGCGGCGGTCGTAGGTGTAGTTGACGTTGAAGGTCGAGCCCAGGCGGCGCGAATGCCCTTCGGTGCTGGTCGGCTTGCCTTCGGGGGGATAGTTGCCCGCCAGGCCGAGATTGATCATGTTGACGGCCGCATACCCCTTGCCGATGATCGAGTCGGCTTCCTCGCGGGTTTCGCCGACGTTGAAGTTCAGGCCGGTATAAAGCTGGTGGCGCCCGGCGAACGTTTTGCTGTAACTGAGCGTAAAGTCGCCTTCGAGCGAGAAATCATAGCCCGTCCCGTAGGTGTAGCTTCCGCGGAGTTTATAGTTCTCGCCGGAATATTCATCGGTTTCGAAGGAGGTGTGGTCGCGCGAAAGGTATTTGTCCGAGCGGCTTTCCTGTTTGGTGACCGCCACGCGTCCGCGCACGAACAGGTCGGGGGTGATATTCCATTCCACGGCGAAATTGTTCCGGATGTTGGTATAGCTTCCGTCGTCGCGATAGGGCAGGGTGGCGTTCCAGAGCGGATTGCCCACCTGCTTGGGCGAACCTCCGGCGTAGGGCGACACGAGGATCTTTTTGAGATTCCCCTCGTCGTCGTAAGGCGTGTAAATGGGGTTGGCCGAGGCGTAGTCCGAGAACGTGCCGTAAGGCGAATTGTAGTTCCTGTTGAACAGGATGGTCAGGTCGTTCTGGAACTTGACGTTCTTCACCTCGTACTGGAAGAACAGGTTGCCGGAGAAGGTATTGCGCGACGATTGCCTGATCACGCCGGCCACATTGTTGTAAGCCGCGCCGGCCGAATAGCGGAAGTTGTCCGCACCGCCGTCCAGGGTGAGGCTGTGGCGGTTGCCGATGCCGGTGCGGACGGGATATTTGAGCCAGTAGGTATCTACCCCGCGCTCCACCTCGGCGAGCCGGAGGCTATACAGTTCCTGCAGCGACTGGTACGAATCATCGGGGGTCGTGGCCGGGGAGCCGTACAGGCCCGCCGCTTTTTCGTATTCGATCTTTTCGCGGGCGTTCATCAGGTTGTAGGAGGTCAGGTCGGGCGCCTCGACGCTCACGTCGCCGCGGTAGCGGATCTTGAGCTTGCCGGGTTCGGGCCGCTTCGTGGTGATCACCACCACCCCGTTGGCGCCACGCGCACCATAGAGCGCCGTGCCGCTGGCGTCCTTAAGCAGCGTGACGCTTTCGACCATCTCCCGGTCCATGTCCATCACCCGCTGCAACGTCACCTCGAAGCCGTCCAGGATGAACAGCGGCTGGTTCGCGGTGTTCCGGGCGTTGGTGTCGTCCTGCAGGTCGCGCACATTGACGTCCATGCTCGTCCGTCCGCGCATGGTGATGTCGGGCAGGCGGTTGGGGTCCGATCCGTAGGCCAGGTCGTCGGTGATGTTGAAGCTGGGGTCGAGGTTGCGGATCGCGCCCAGGAGGCCGTTGTTGCCTGCCGCCGCTATTTCTTTGGCGGTGAAGGTCGGGGCGACGCCGGTATTGCTTTCGCGGGGTTTGGTGAAGATACCCGTTACCACCACGTCGCTGATCTTTTCCCGGGCCTCGGCGAGGATCACCGACAACTCGCGTTTGCCGGTGATGTCGATCTCCTGCGGCTCCATGCCCAGGAAAGAAACCTGCAGGATGCCGGACCCGGCTGGAACGTCGATCGCGAACCGGCCGTTGGCGTCGGTCGCCGTACCGCGTACGGTACCTTTGACGACCACGCTCGCCCCGGCCACGGGTTTTTTTCCCGCGTCGGTGACCGTGCCGGTGATCCGGACGGCGGCGGGCCTTTGCGGTTGCTGCCCGGCGGCGGCTTCGGCCTTCCCGATCCCGATCACGCTTTCGCCGATCTTATAGGTGAATCCGTTTTTCGTGAGCACTTCGTCGAGCACCTCTTCGAGCGAGGCGTTTTTCAGCACGACGGTCACCGATACGTTCTCGGGGACCACGCCGTCGAAATAGACAAAATAATATCCGGTCTTGGTCTGAAGGTCATTCAGCACGGAGACCAACGATGTCTTCTGGTAGGACACGCTGAATTTCTGGGCCTGCGAATAGGTCGGTGCAGCGGTCAGCGTACCTATCGAACAAAGCAGGAGAACGACATTTACCCTCATGAAGAACAAGATTTTTTCCCATTTCCAGGAAAGGAAATGGTCATCGTTGAATTTTTTCATACCTTTGTGGTTAGGTTATTGTCCGGCGGCAATATGCTGCCGGGGAGTAAAATCGGCACGGAAAGATCTGGCCATCGTTCCGTGCTTTTTTATTTAATGGCCTTGACGGTCACCTTGTTGTCGTCGATGAGGAACCTTACCCTGCCCGATGTTTCGAGGATCTCGAATATGCCGGCGACTTCCGCCTGCACGGGCATGATCCCCCTCAATACCATCTCTTTGGCCTGCGGGTCGGCGAACGTGTATTCCATGTCGTACCACCTGGCCAACTGGCGCATCACCTGCTCGAGCGTGTTGCCTTCGAAGACGAAAAGCCCGCTGCGCCACGAGGTGAGGTGGCCGGTGTTGACCTCCGCCGTGGAAAATTCCTCCGTGTCCGCGTCGAGGCGTGCCTGCTGGCCCGGCCTGAGGATCAGCTCCTCCCCGCCGCCCTGCGGCTGCAGGGCGATGCGGCCTTCGACCAGGGTCGTGAAGGTGGCTCCGTCGTTTGGGTAGGCGGAGACGTTGAACGACGTGCCCAGTACGCGGAGCTGTTGTCCGGGGGTTTCGACGATGAACGGCCTTGCGGGATCGCGGGTGACTTCGAAATAGGCCTCGCCTTCGAGGTAGATGCGCCGTTCGCCGCCAGTGAACACCGGGGGGAACCGCAGGCGCGAGTCGGAGTTGAGCCATACGCGGGTGCCGTCCTCCAGCACCAGGTCGAAACGCTCCCCGCGCGGGACGCAGAGGGTCCCGTATCGCCGGCCGGTTTCCTCCGGGACGGCGTCGGCCCGTTTTTCGATCACCAGGCTGCCGTCCTGGCGGAGCAGGGCCACGTCTTTCTGCTCCGAGATGCGGGCATTGCCGCCCGTGCGGTCGAGGACGATCTCCGTGCCGTCCGGCATGAAGAGCCTCACCTTATCCTCGACGCGGGCGATCGTGTTCATCCGCGCACTGCCGGGGCCGTAAGTATATAACCATATTCCCCCGGCCGCCAGCAGAGGCATCACCACGGCGGCAGCCGTCCGCACGATCCGCCGCAGGGGAAGGGGGCGTTTGCTCTGCCTGCGGATCTGTTTCTCGATGCGGGCGTAGAGGCTGTCGAAATCGTAATCATAAGGTTCGTCGGATACGGAATCGATCACCGAAACGAATTTTTCTTCGATATAGATGCGCCCTTCGAAACTGTCGAATACCGATTTCAGGTAACGCAATTCTTCGAGGGTCATCAACCGGCTGTCGTCGCCGAGTTTGGCCAATAGGCTGTCTACGTACTCTTTTCGCATGTTCGGGTGAGGTTCTATAATAGAATACGCCACGGGGGCGGGTTTGCCCCCATGCGAAAAGCGGCTTTTTTTGTTTTTTCAGGAAAAAAATTCGGATGTCGCCATCAGGATCACAACGTCGATGCTGTGGCCCAGCCTGTTGCGGATAAATTTCAGCGCTTTGCTGACCTGGTTCTCCACGGTGCTTTCCGAGATGTCGAGGTTTCGGGCGATCTCTTTATAGGACATCTGGCCGGAGAAATGCATGTCGAAGATCTGCCTGCATTTGGGCGGCAACCCCTCGGCCAGCGAGAAAAGGTATTTGCGGTAATCCTCGTTTTCGACGTTCTGGTCCAGGACGACATCTGCGAGCACACCCTGGCTGATACTGATTTCCAGATAGGTTTTATTCATTGTCCGGCGCCAGTAGGAGTAGACCTCATTGCGCGCCATCACGTTCAGGTACCACGTCAGCGATCCTTCGGGATCGATGTTGGCCCGGTTGTCCCACAGTTTGACGAACACCTTCTGGAACAACTCCTCGGCCACGGACTGCGACGCGACCAGTTTGGTGATGATGCCCAATATCCTGAACTTATGGATATCATAAAGTTTGCGGAAAGCCTCGTGGCTCCCGTTGTTCAAATCACGTATGGTATTCGCTTCGTTCTGCATCGGATCCGCGCCAAAAGTAATAAGAGTTTTTTTATTTCCTTATCGAAATTTCCGGAGGCGCGAGTGAAACATTTTTGATTTTTCCACGTATATACAATAATCGCTTTCTTTTTTTGTGCATAGATGAAATTATCCCAATACACTTATGAATTCTCGCCGGAGATGCTGGCGAAATACCCGGCGGAGATCCGCGACGAGTCGCGCCTGATGATTGTAAACCGCAAGACCGGGGAGATACAACACAAGGCATTCAGCGACATCATCGAATACTTCGGGCCGGAGGATGTGCTGATTTTCAACAACACGAAGGTATTCCCCGCACGCCTCTACGGCAACAAGGAGAAAACCGGCGCCGAGATCGAGATCTTCCTGCTGCGCGAGCTGAACCGCGACCTGCGGCTGTGGGACGTGCTGGTGGACCCCGCCCGCAAAATCCGCATCGGCAACAAGCTCTACTTCGGCGACGACGACCTGCTGGTGGCCGAGGTGATCGACAACACCACCTCGCGCGGGCGCACATTGCGCTTCCTGTTCGACGGCACCTACGACCAATTCAAGGAAACCCTTTACAAGATGGGCGAAACGCCGCTCCCGAAATGGGTGCGCACCAAGGTCGAGCCGCTCGACGAGGAGCGTTACCAGACGATCTTCGCCAAGCACGAAGGCGCCGTGGCCGCCCCGACGGCCGGCCTGCACTTCAGCAAGCACCTCTTCAAGCGCAGGGAGATCAAGGGGGTGAACTGCGCCGAGATCACGCTGCCTGTAGGGCTTGGCAACTTCCGTACGGTGGATGTCGAGGACCTCACGAAGCATAAGATGGACTCCGAGCAGGCAGAGATCACCGACGACGCCGCCGAAGCGATCAACAACGCCCGGCGCAAAGGCCGCCGCGTGTGCGCCGTGGGGACGACCGTCATGCGTACGATCGAAAGTTCGGTGTCGACCGAAGGGCTGGTCAAGCCGTTCGAGGGATGGACCAACAAATTTATCTTCATCCCGTACGATTTCAGCATCGCCGACTCGATGATCACCAATTTCCACCTGCCGTATTCGACGCAACTGATGATGGCCTGCGCGTTCGGCGGCTACGAAAATATCATGAAAGCCTACAAAACCGCAAGGGAAGAGAATTACCGTTTCGGCACCTACGGCGACGCCATGCTCATCCTCTGACCGGACCGGACCGCCGAAATTAATCCGGCCCGTTGGTTTTCCGCTAAAAATTAGTAAATTTGCAGGGTCGTTCGTGCGGCCGCGAGCACATACCACAACCAGTCGATGAGCAATTCTAAGATTCTGTACGTCTGCCAGGAGATCACTCCCTATCTGCCCGATAGCGAGATGGGATTGCATTGCCGTATGCTGTCGCAGGCCATGCAGGAGCGGGGTGGCGACATCCGCACGTTCATGCCGCGCTGGGGCAACATCAACGAGCGGCGCAACCAGCTGCACGAGGTGATCCGCCTGTCGGGCATGAATCTGATCATCAACGATAACGACCACCAGCTGATCATCAAGGTGGCCTCGATCCCCGCGGCGAGGGTGCAGATCTACTTCATCGACAACGAGGATTACTTCAGCCGCAAGGCCACCACGGCCAATGCGGCGGGGGAGCCGTTCCCGGACAACGACGAGCGGGCGTTGTTTTTCGCCCGCGGCGTACTGGAAACGGTACGCAAATTGCGTTGGTCTCCCGATGTGGTGCATTGCCACGGATGGTTTTCGTCGCTGATTCCCATTTATTTACGTAATACTTTCGCCGATGACCCGCTGTTCCGCGACCTGAAGATCGTGGTGTCGTTGCACAACGACCGTTTCGGCACGCCGCTGGACGCCGGATTCGCCGCCAAGGTGGCCGAAGAAGGGGTCGAGGCAAAAAAATTGGAAATAATCGCCGATCCGTCATACGAAAATGTGATGAAACTCGTTATTGATAATGCGGACGGCGTTGTGGTGGATACGGCAACGCCCGATGCGGTTGTGGCCGAGTATGCGAAACGCTCAGGGAAGCCGGTGCTGGACTATGCGCCGCGCGAAACGCCCGGATACCTGGACAAATACAAACAATTCTATGATGATTTGCTTAAAGCGTAGTATATTTCTGGGAGTTACGGCGTGTGCCGCCCTTATTTGCGGGTGCACCGAGGTGGACGACTCGCTGGGAAAAAATTTCATTCCCGCCGACCAGCAGATGAGCGTCGATCTGGACGTGCTGGGGGTGGAGGCAGGCGACCCGGATTATGTCAAGACGTTTCTTGTGCAGCAGGACTCGCTGCAAACCAGCAATATGGGGGTTGTCCTGATCGGCTCTCGGCTCGATTCCTACCTGGGTTACGCCAAAGCAGGGGCGGTCGTGCAGCCGTTCTGCGGTTACTCATCCAGCACGGAGAAATACTATGGATATAACCCGGAAGTGGATTCGGTTTACCTTTCGATCAACATATCGGATATGTCCGGCAAGACCGATGTCGAACAGGATTTCTCGATCTACAGCCTTACGGCGGATATCAACCGCGACTCGGTTTATTATGCCGATGTCAATATTGACGAGATTACCGATAATCTGAGTACGAAACTGTTTACATTTAAATACAGCGGTTCCGCGACAGGTGCCAGGAACATTAAGCTGACCCCGACCGCGGCGGGCAACACGTACATCGCCGGACTGGTCGAAGCCGACCACAGTTTGGAACCCGATGAGTTCCTGGAAACTTTCAAGGGCCTTTATATTACGCCCGACAATGACAGGGCTGACGCCGCATTGTACGGCATCACGTTGAGCAATAGTTATATAGATATCTATTTCCATAATTACGACGAGAAGAACCCGACCGTAAGGAAAGACACGTCGTATATGCCTTATATGCTTGCGGACGGTTACTCGGGCTACGAGCCGGCATCGATCACCAGCATCAAGCGCGACTACACGGCCGGCTCGCTGAGCGCATACATCAACGTGGACGGGGCCGAAGCGGACGTGGCGATGGTGGAATGCTTCGGCGGCGTGTTCACCCAACTGAAGCTGCAACCCGGACTGGCCGACCGCCTGCGCGGGCTCTGCCCGGCAGGCAAGGCCCTGGCCGTCAACAAGGCGCTCATCTATTTCGATGCCAAGGAAAAAACGGACTATGTGACCCTGGACAATATGACCAAACGCCTGGGGATGTACTATCGCTACGCGACCTTTTCCCCGATCGACGACTACAATTTTTATTACGAAACCCAGGGCGGGTCGATCCCCTATGGCGGCACTTTCAACCGCTCGACGGGCCTCTACACAATGGATATCACTTCGACCGTACAGCGTATCGTGTCGAAAGACACCTACAAGGATACGATCCTCCTGGCGCCGGACTACTCCTATCTTTACGCCCTGCGGCTGAGCCCGCTGATCGGCTCGGCCGACACGGACTACCGCATCCGGCTCAAGATCACATACTCCTTAATAGTACCGTAACCTATCGGAGCAAACCTAAAGAAACCCTTTAGGTTTTTGCTTTTTTAATACATGACCGCAATACATTCCGATTCAATGCAAAAGAATTTAGTAATCGTCGAGTCGCCGGCCAAGGCCAAAACCATCGAGAAATTCCTGGGCGACGACTTCGTGGTAAGATCGAGTTTCGGGCATATCCGCGACCTGGCCAAGAAAGGCCTCGGCATCGATATAGAACACGGTTTCGCACCGACCTACGAGGTGGCGGCCGACAAGAAGAAAGTGGTTTCGGAGCTCTCGAAGCTTGCGAAGGAATCGCAGGCCGTATGGCTGGCGTCCGATGAGGACCGCGAAGGGGAAGCCATCGCATGGCACCTGACGCAGGTGCTGGGGCTGCCGGTGGAGAGCACCCGCCGGATCGTGTTCCACGAGATCACGAAAGGGGCGATCCTGGATGCGGTATCCAATCCGCGTACGGTCGATATGAACCTGGTGAACGCCCAGCAGGCACGCCGGATCCTCGACCGCCTGGTGGGTTTCGAACTTTCTCCGGTGTTGTGGAAGAAGGTGAAGCCGTCGCTTTCGGCCGGACGGGTGCAGAGCGTGGCCGTGCGCCTGCTGGTGGAGCGCGAGCGGGAGATCATCGCCTTCACGGCGACGCCTTACTGGAAGGTGGTGGCCCATTTCTACCTGCCGTCCGACCCGGCGAAGGTGATCTTCAAGGCCGACCTGAACCGCCGCTTCGACACGGAGCAGCAAGCGGGCGAATTCCTGCAAAAATGCATGGGTGCGGAATACTCGGTGGCCAGATCGGAAGAAAAGCCGGCCCAGAAGTCGCCCGCGCCGCCGTTCACGACCTCGACGCTGCAGCAGGAGGCGAGCCGCAGCCTGTCGATGAGCGTTTCGCAGACGATGTCCACGGCCCAGAAACTTTACGAGCAGGGATACATCACCTATATGCGTACCGACTCGGTGAACCTGTCGAAGCAGGCGATCGCAGCGGCAAAAGAAGAAGTGATCAAGACGTTCGGTGAAAAATACAGCCACCCGCGCAACTACACGACCAAATCGAAAGGCGCCCAGGAGGCCCACGAGGCGATCCGCCCGTCGTATATGGACCGCGCGACGGTGGAGGGCACGCCGGCCGAGAAACGGTTGTACGAACTGATCCGCCGCCGTACGCTGGCTTCGCAGATGGCTCCGGCCGAGATCCTGCGCAGCGTGGTGACCATCGATATCAGCACTGCCCCGGAGCAGTATGTGGCCACGGGCGAAGTGATCCTCTTCGACGGCTTTTTGAAATTGTATTCCGAATCCACGGACGAAGAGCAGGAGCAGGGCCAGGGCGTGATGCCGACGATGCACGCGGGCGACCGCCTGGCGGCCGACAAGGCGACCGCCACGGAGCGTTTCACCCAGTCGCCGCCGCGTTACAGCGAGGCCGCCCTGGTGCGCCGGCTGGAGGAGCTGGGGATCGGTCGCCCGTCGACCTACGCCCCCACGATCAGCACGATCATCAACCGCGGCTATGTGGTCAAGCAGGGCCGTGAGGGCGCCAAACGCCCCTATACGCAACTGACGCTGGCCAAAGATAAGATATCATCCAAACAACTCACCGAAAACGTGGGTAAGGAGTCGAACCGCCTCTGCCACACGGACACGGGCATGATCGTGAACGACTACCTCGACCAGCAATTCCCCGAGATCCTGGACTATAACTTCACCGCCAAAGTGGAGAAGGAGTTCGATGAGATCGCCGAGGGCCAGCAGGAATGGATGGCGATGATCGAACGCTTCTACGGTCCGTTCCACAAAACGGTCGAAACGGCGCTGGAGGCCACTCCGCAACGCACCAATGCGGTGCGTGTGCTTGGCGTGGACCCTGCGAGCGGCGGCGAGGTGTCGGCGCGCGTGGGACGCTTCGGCCCGATGGTGCAGATCGCCGTGGAGGGCGAAGCCAAACCCCGCTACGCCAGCCTCAAGAAAGGCCAGCTGATCGCTTCGATCACGCTGGAGGAAGCCCTGGTGCTGTTCGCATTGCCCCGTACGGTGGGGGTGTACGAGGATGACGATGTGGTGATCGGTATCGGCAAATTCGGCCCCTATGTGCGCAACAACGGCAAGTTCGCCTCGCTGGCCAAGACGGACGATCCCTATACGGTGACGCCGGAACGCGCGATCGAGCTGCTCGAAGAGAAGAAAAAACAGGGGGCGTCCGGCGGCAAGACGGTGCTCAGGAGTTTCGACGCCGAGCCTGACCTGCAGGTACTCAGCGGCAAATACGGCCCCTATATTGCATACAAGGGCAAGAACTACCGCATCCCGAAAGGCACCGACCCCGCGGCGTTGACCCTCGAGGCGTGCCGCGAGATCGTCAGCAAAAAAGCATAGTGACCGACTACCGCAACATAACGATCAGGAACAAGAAAGCCACATTCGACTACGAGATCATCGAGCCGTACGTGGCCGGGATCGTGCTCTGCGGCACCGAGATCAAGTCGCTCAGGCTGGGCAAGGCCTCGATGACCGACTGCTACTGCTACTTCGACCAGAACGGCGAACTGTACGTGCGCGGGCTGAATATTTCGGAGTACCACTGGGGCACCTATAACAACCACCAGCCCCGCCGCGACCGCAAACTGCTGTTACAGAAACGCGAGTTGAATAAATTGCGCCGCGCGTTGCAGGACAAGGGGCTGACGGTGGTCGGGCTGAAGGTGTTCATCAACGAGCGCGGGCTGGCCAAGATCCAGATCGGGCTGGCACGCGGCCGCAAAAGCTACGACAAACGCGAGTACATCAAGGAAAAGGACTCCAAACGCGAGTTGGACCGGATGTATAAAAAATAGCGCCTCCCGGCACACGGGAGATCGGCGACCTGTCCCCTGCAAGGTTCGGAACATACGCTCCGTCCCGGAGGGGGGAGGAGATAAAAGAGTGCAGAAAAGGCGTTGCCCCGCAACGCGCGAAACCTTCGGACGATGAATAAATTCAAGCTATTTGGGATCGCGACCTTCGCAATGGTGCTGGTGTCGCAGACTTCGTGTAGCCGCCACCCCGCACGCGACGAACGCGAAGCGTCGTGGGCTACGCCCGTCGCTTCGGCAAACCTGAAAAACCTCTACCGGGTCGACGAGGGACTCTACCGCTCGGACCAGCCCTCACGCGCAGGATTCCGGGAGTTATGGGATATGGGCGTGCGCGAGGTGCTCAACCTGCGCAGCATGCGCAACGACGACCATAAAGCCCGCGGCCTGGGACTGCGCCTGCACCATATCCGCATGAACGCCGGAAACCCTGAAACGGAGGAATTCGTCGAGGCGCTGCGCATCATCCGCGACCGCCGGGGGCCGCTGGTGATCCACTGTTGGCACGGTTCCGACCGCACCGGTATCGTCACGGCGCTCTACCGCATGGTGTTCCAGGATTGGACGCGCGAACGGGCCATCGACGAGCTCAAATACGGTGGCTACGGCTACCACCCCGTCTTCGGCGACATCATCACCTACCTCGAAACCGTCGACATCGAACAACTCCGCGCCGCATTATAACGGTGGTATTGCCTGTACATTCTTAACCTGCGCCTTCTTGAGGGAGCCGGCGCTGCGGAGAGAGGGCAGAGGTCGCCCGCAGGCTATGCCGGACGGGGAGGGAGCCGGTACCGGTAGTTCCTTTTGGATCTCTCATCCCGACCTTACGTTGACGGCATTGGCAACGGTCGTTTACTTAGGGTAATTCGGGAATCTATCCCGGATTCATGTGGTTTAAACCATTTTTTATCTTTTCTTCAGGACGATTTTGGAGGCGTAGGCGAATTGTACGGTTTCGATGAATCGTCTGAATTCGTCGTATTCCGAGGGCGGATATTGCCCCGTATTGAGTTGAAAGAGGCGTGTGATCCGGATTTTGCCGTCGACCGGCTGGACGATCTGGCGCAGGGAACCGTATTTGCCGTGGACGATCACCGGCGCGGGCAGGGCTTCGATCTCATAACTGCCGTCGAATCCGATGGTGATCCGTTCGGTATCGCGGAATCCGGCGGGGATCACGATATCGGTTTTGCGCGTCGACCGGCCGAGGTTTCCGACCGGGATTTTCCGCAGCGGGCTGCTGTCCATGAAAAGCCTTCCGGGAGTGGCCGAGGCAGGCTTGCCTGCGGTAAGGCGGAAGGTGGTGGTGCATGACGGCATGGCGGTTTTTTCTTCCGAAAACGCAATCCCTGAGATTTCGGCCAACGGCAGGTTGATCCGCGTCTGCAGGTAATTCATCCTCTCCCGCGCGTCTTTTTTGCGGAAGGAGAACATCTCGACGTAGCGGTTGCAGGCGTCGGTCATGGTGACGCTGCCGGTCATGGTGCCGTCGGCCGCCACGTCGAGCGTACCTTCGATATGCGAAAGGTGCAGGCTGTCGGCATACACCGGCACCCGCTCGACGTAAGCCGTACCGTCTTTGTAGACCAGGGCGTGCCGGCCGGCGATACCCGGATGGATGAACCCCAGGGGAAGCTCCGGCGACGTGCATTCGAGCCACAGGATACCCTCCGGCTGCGGTACGGCCAGGAGGGCGTGGGTGCTCAGCAGGGGATTGGCGTAGTCGGGGATGATGTCTTTGTTCTCCATGCCGATCTCGACGTAATAGGACGGTATGCCGCATCCGGCCAGCATCGAACGCATGTAGTTCGACAACGCCTTGCAATCGCCCCATTTGTGCTTGTAGACCTCGGCGGCGCTCATCGGTTGCAGGCCGCCGATGCCGATCTGCACGCTCACGTAGCGGGTCGTGGCCGCCAGGTGGTCGTACAACGCGCGTATCTTGTCCATATCCGATGTGGCGCCTGCGGTCAGCCGGGCGACCTCTTCTTTCAGGGGCGCAGGCAGTTCCTGGCGTCCCTCCAGCAACCGCCACTGCCACCGGGCGTAATTTTCCCAACTGTCCATCACCCCGTTGATGCCGTTGTAGGAGAATTCGTGCGGCGTGATGTAGACGATCGGCACGAGCGACCGCAAGGGCGGGCCGTAAGGCTCCCGCGACAACGGCTTGAGGTTCGTTGCGCTCCATACGTAGATGTCCTGCGCGCCGCGGGTGCTTTTCCCGGGCGCAATATCCGTATTGACGTTGCGGATGTGGATCGCCGTGCCTGCGGGCAGGGTGAGCGTATAGGTCGCCCGTTCCAGCGACACGCCCGGACCGTGGAGCGGTATGAACGTAGGGAAATACATGATGCCGTCCTTCTGGGCGGTTTCGTAGGTGTATCTGACCGTATAGGGATAGGAGGCCAGGTGCGGGGTGTAATAATAAGTCCTCGCGTCGTCGGCCAGCCCCTCGGAATATTCGGTGCATTTGAGGTCCGACTGCCTGACCTTGCGCAGCAGCGTGCCCGTACGGTCGTATATCTCGCCCGAAAAACTTTTCAGGGAGCGTTCCCTGCTCGTATAGATCCCTATTTCGGCCGCATCGTCCCCGCCGCTGTTCAGCACCGTCACCACCAGCGTATGTTTCCCGGTGGCCGACTTCATGCCCTGGCAGGCATATTCCGTCACGTCCTGGCGGATGACCGCATTCGCCCCTTTGGCCAGCTCCTCCGGGATCATGTGGGCGCCGTAGTGCTGGGCGGCGGCCGGCAGGCAGAGCGCCAGCGCGGCGATGAAGGTTCCGATCCTGCGCATCACACTTTCTTTAATACGATGTTGGACTTGCTTTTGGCGGCGATGCGCCCGAATATCTCGAAAAGCTCGGGATACTCCTCGACGGCATAGACCAGCCGGTTGACCATGTACAGCAGGTCGCAGTGGATCACCCCGTCCGACACCCTGGCGATATACTGCATCGTCACCCCCGAATCGGCCAGCTTGATCCGCTCGTTCTTGGGCAGCTCCTCGACCGCATATCCTTCGGGGACCGTGATCATGCACGTGATCCTGCGGGTGCTCGTGTACGGAAACTCCACGGGCATTTTCCGTTGCTGCTCCCTGAAGGGGCTTTCGCTCATGAACGGCAGCAGGGTGGCGTTGATGTAGATAAAATCCCCCGCACGGTCGGCTTTGCAGCTGAAGGTGTAGTGCTCCGTGACATCTTTCTGCGCCAGATCCGAGATCTGGTAATCGTCGATCGCTATGTTGCTGCGTTTTTCACGCTGCCCGATGAATTCCTCCTCCGATGCGGCGTCACGGTAGAGTTTCTTTACCATCATCGCCTCGGTGTTGGTCGAAAAGGCGGTGACCCGGGCGAGGATCTCCATCCGGTCGTTGAATTCGCACAGGACCTGGGATACCGCCATGTTGGAGCAGAGGTTCGTCAGGTTGACCCAGCCCTCGTTGCCCCGCTGGCCGTACAGCCGCGCCCGGTCGACCATCAGCGGCGGGGGGATCACGTTCAGGTCGTTGTCCGGGTCGGTGGCGTCGAGGACGACCGGGTCCTCCCCGCCGGCCTGCACACAAAGCACGAACGTATTGATCTTGTTCATCGCGGGCTGCGAAAGCGGCATCCGGCCGTAGTGCCTCGGGTTGAGCAGGATGGGGATGGTTTCGAAACCGGCTTCGCGCAGGGCGCTGTTGAGCACGAAATTGATGCAGGCGCTCGATCCGCTGCCGTCGCGCACGGCCTTTTTGATGTTGTCGGCATAGAGCCGGTAGGTCTTGTCCCATTTGATCCGGGAGGTGACCAGCCTAAGGATGCTGCGTATCAGTTCGGGCTGGCTCTGCGTTTCGGCCTTCAGCGCTTTCACTTCCTCCGCATAGGGGCAGGGCATCTTCAGGTTGCGCCCGAAATCGCCGTCGGCAAGCTGTCGGTTGAAATCCTCCCATGTCGTGGAATAGCGTTGGTCGACCGTGCCGGGAATGTACAGCCCCGAGATCTCGAAGCTGATCCTGCTGCGGAAATCGTCCGGAGCCCAGACATTGGACTCATGCCTGAGCGCCGGAATGTCTTTGGCCGTAAATGTGATGGTTTCCGCCTTTTCCGAGGTGTTCCCGTCGCGGCCCAGGTCAACCATGACCGTGGTCGGCTTGCGCTCGGTGGTGATACTCTCGTAGCCGGTCATGTTCACGTTGTAGCGGAACATCGTGGGGATGGTCACGCTGCCGGTCGCGGAGATCACCGGGTAATCGCCCTGGATCTCCACATCGTGGATATTCTGCGGGATGTTCGAAACGATCGAATATTTATACTCGATGACCGTTCCCGCACGCACGCCCGGGATGGAGAATTTTTTGAGCCAGAGTTTATCGGACGCCTGCTCGTCGAAAATATCCTTGCGGGCCAGGGCGGTCGCCACCGTTTTCCCTCCTTCGAGGTTGTAGGCCGCGGCGTTGTCCACGCGCACGCTCTCCGTGGCGCCCGTGGACGAATAATACGGGATCGCAAGATCGGCCACCCCGACGCCTTCCGGCCTGAGCACCTTGATCCGGAACTCGTATTCGTGGATGAGTTTGATCGGATCGTCCCCGGCGATACGGATTTCGTAATAGATATTGGTGTGCTGCCACAGCACGACCGCCGCCGCCGAGGTATCGGCCGCATATCCGGCCATATTCATCTCGTATTCGGACGGCTTGCCGAATTTTTTCCGGATATCCTGGCCGTGCGACATCCCGGCCGGCAAAATACAGATCAGGGTGATCAAAAGTAAATGTTTTCTCATGCCTGGATGGGGTTAGCGGTTGTCGATGCAAGATAATAAAAGATCCGCTGAAATCCAACGGCGGGGAAGATAATGAAAACCCTGCGGCCGTACTTTATACAGCCGCAGGGTCGTCTGCCGGAGCCGGGCTATTCGCCCGTATTGCTGAACGCCAGTCCTTCCCGGGTGGCGTCGATAGCGATCGGGTGGTCTTTATCGACGCGGCCGCCGAGGATCTGCTTCGACAGCTCGTTGACCACCTCGCGCTGGATGGCACGTTTGACGGGCCGTGCGCCGAACATCGGGTCGTACCCTTCGGAGGCCAGCCACTGGATCGCCGCAGGCGTAACGGTGAGCGTGATACCGTTGCCGGCGAGCATACCGCGGATCTTTTCCATCTGGATTTCGACGATGCTCACCACGTCGGCGCGCGTAAGCGGGGTGAACATCACGATCTCGTCGATACGGTTGAGGAATTCGGGCTTGAGCGTCTGCTTCATCAACTCTACCACCTCGCCGCGCGTCTTTTCGACCACTTCCGCCGGGACTTCGCCCTGCTCGTCGATGGCCGCGAAGTTGTCCATGATAAGGTGCGAGCCCAGGTTGGAGGTCATGATGACGATCGTGTTGCGGAAATCGACCGTGCGGCCCTTGTTGTCGGTCAGGCGGCCGTCGTCGAGCACCTGCAGCAGGATGTTGAACACGTCGGGATGCGCCTTTTCGATCTCGTCCAGCAGCACCACCGAGTAGGGCTTGCGGCGCACGGCCTCCGTGAGCTGGCCGCCCTCGTCGTAGCCCACGTAGCCCGGAGGCGCCCCGATCAGGCGCGACACGCTGTGGCGCTCCTGGTATTCGGACATGTCGATGCGCGTGATCATGTTCTCGTCGTTGAACAGGAATTCGGCCAGCGCTTTGGCCAGTTCGGTCTTGCCTACGCCGGTGGTTCCCAGAAAAATAAAGGAACCTATCGGGCGGCGGGGGTCCTGCAATCCGGCGCGGCTGCGGCGCACGGCGTCCGAGATGGCCTCGATGGCGGCATCCTGCCCTACGACGCGGCGGTGCAGCTCGGCCTCCATGTCCAGCAGTTTCTCACGCTCGCTTTGCAGCATCCGGCTCACCGGAATGCCCGTCCAGCGTGCCACCACCTCGGCGATGTCCTCGGCGCCCACCTCCTCGCGGATCATCGACCCGTTGGCATTGGTCAGCGAGAGTTCCTCGGTCAGCGTGGCGATTTGTTTCTCGGCCTGCTGGATTTTCCCGTAGCGGATCTCGGCCACACGCCCGTAGTCGCCCGCACGCTCGGCCTGGTCAGCCTGGAGTTTGAGGCGCTCGATCTCTTCTTTATTCTTTTGTATGTTTTCGAGCAACGTGCGCTCGCCCTGCCATTTGGCGCGCATCGCAGTACGGCGCGAGTTCAGTTCGTCGATCTCCCTGGTCAGCAACTCTATGCGCGGTTTGTCGCCCTCGCGGCGGATGGCCTCGCGTTCGATCTCCAGCTGGCGGATGCGGCGGTCCATCTGGTCGATCTCCTCCGGCACGGAGTTCATCTCCAGCCGCAGGCGCGCCGCCGCCTCGTCGATCAGGTCGATCGCCTTGTCCGGAAGGAAACGCGAGGTGATATAGCGCTGCGAAAGTTCCACGGCCGAAATGATCGCCTCGTCCTTGATGCGCACCTTGTGGTGATTCTCGTAGCGCTCTTTCAGCCCGCGCAGGATCGACACCGCATCGGCCGGCGAAGGTTCGTCGATGGTCACCTTCTGGAAACGCCGCTCCAGGGCCTTGTCCTGCTCGAAATATTTCTGGAATTCGTCCAGTGTGGTGGCGCCGATGGTGCGCAGTTCGCCCCGGGCGAGGGCCGGCTTGAGGATGTTGGCGGCATCCATCGCCCCGTCGCCCTTCCCTGCGCCCACGAGGGTGTGTATCTCGTCGATGAACAGCAGGATGTCGCCTTCCGACGAGGTAACCTCCTGCACCACTGCTTTCAGGCGCTCTTCGAACTCACCCTTATACTTCGCACCCGCGATCAGCGCGCCCATGTCGAGCGAGAATATCTGCTTCGATTTGAGGTTTTCGGGTACGTCGCCGTCCACGATGCGGTGGGCGATGCCCTCGGCGATGGCCGTCTTGCCCACGCCCGCCTCGCCGACCAGGATCGGGTTGTTCTTCGTACGGCGTGAAAGGATCTGCAGCACGCGGCGGATCTCCTCGTCGCGGCCGATCACGGGATCGAGCCTGCCGTCGCGCGCCAGTTGGTTGAGGTTGAGCGCGTATTTCCCCAGCGCGTCGAACTGCTGCTCCGAGGTCTGCGAATCGACCGTCGAACCTTTGCGCACCTCCTTCACGGCTGCGACCAACTCTTTTTCGGTCGCACCGGCCTGCCTGAGCGCCTTGCCCGCCTCGCCGCCGTCCGTGAGGATGCCCAATAAAAGGTGCTCGACCGAGGCGTATTTGTCCCCGAAAGTTTTGGTGAAATCGGTGGCTTTCTGGATCGCGCGGGACGAGCCCCCCGAAAAATACTGTTGTCCGTCGCCGCCTTCGACACGCGGCAGGCGGTCGATCCCGGCGGCCAGGTGCGGACGCAGGATCTTCACGTTCACACCCACGCGCGACAGCAGGTAGGTGGCCAGCGAATCGTCATCCGCCACCAGTGCGGCTGCGATGTGCAGCGGCTCGACGGCCTGCTGCCCGGCCTGTGCGGCCACGCCGAAGGCGGCTTGCAGTGCCTCCTGCGCTTTGATGTTAAGGGAATTGATATTCATAATGCGCGTTGTTTAATGTTCTTTTCATTGCGTCACTTTTCTGATGGTTCGTCGGGCCCTTTGGAAAATCGTCGCCCGGAAAGCCGGACAAAGAAGGCGTAAAGAAACGGCGTTCGTCCAACGACCGTTAGGCGGCCGCAGGACGACTAAAAGGGAGGCGTTCGCCGTTTTAGCCTTCGTCGGAGGGCTTTCAGACGATTTTCCGGGCCCTGGCCTTTTTGCTTCCTTTTTCTGCCAAGAGAAAAAGGAAGTCGCCCTCAGGCGAAAAAGAAGTGACGCAATGAAAAGAACAAATAATCTGCCAACGCTGTCCGCCGCGCCAAAATGGCCGCACGGAATGACACGGGGTCATCGATGTCAGACTTGCCCTGCAAGGTTGTCAGACCGTAATTCGCCGTTGCGAAACGCGAATGTCTGCGGCCCATGCCTTCGGTGCGGTCCCCGCAGCCGCACATGAACAGGAAATAATGCGACCCGTGCGACAAATTTTAACCAAGAAAACGTATCTTTGTCCCTAATTGAACCGACGCAATGGACCATTTCGTAGTATCGGCCCGTAAGTACCGCCCGGCAGTGTTCCGCTCGGTGGTGGGGCAGGAGCACATCACATCGACCCTCCGCAACGCCATCAGCCGCGGGCAGTTGGCACACGCCTACCTGTTCTGCGGGCCGCGCGGGGTGGGCAAGACCACCTGTGCGCGCATCTTCGCCAAGTCGATCAACTGCCTCTCGCCCCGCGACAACGAGGCGTGCGGCGAGTGCGAATCGTGCCGTGCGTTCAACGAGGAGCGCTCGTTCAATATCCATGAGCTGGACGCGGCGTCGAACAACTCCGTAGAGGATATCCGCACGCTCACCGAGCAGGTGCGCATCCCGCCCCAGATCGGGCGCTACAGCGTCTACATCATCGACGAGGTGCACATGCTCTCGGCGGCGGCGTTCAACGCGTTCCTCAAGACGCTCGAAGAACCGCCCGCACACGCCGTTTTCATCCTCGCCACGACCGAAAAGCATAAGATCATCCCCACGATCCTGTCACGCTGCCAGATCTACGATTTCAACCGTATCCGGGTCGAGGACGGGGTGGCGTACCTCAAATATGTCGCACAGTCCGAGGGCGTTGCGTTCGACGACGAGTCGCTCAACCTGATCGCCCAAAAGGCCGACGGCGGGATGCGCGACGCGCTGTCGATGTTCGACAAGGCGGTGTCGTTCTGCGGTAATACGCTGCACTTCAAAGAGGTCGCCCGCAAGCTCAACGTGCTGGCTTACGACACCTATTTCGATATCACCGAAATGGTCGCCTAGGGCGATTACCCGGCGGCGCTGCTGGCGTTCGACGGTGTGCTGGCCAAGGGTTTCTCGGGGCAAACCTTTATGACGGGGCTTGCGGCCCAGTTCCGCGACCTGCTGATGTGCAAAAATCCGCAGACGCTGCCGCTGATGGAGATCACCGGGTCGCTGCTGGAGCGCTATAAATTGCAGGCGGCACGGTGCGACGTGCAGTTCCTTTTCGGGGCGATCGCCCTGCTGACCGAGCTCGAAACCGGCTTCAAAACAGCGCTTAACCAACGATTGCATGTCGAGTTGGGGCTGATGAAACTGTGCGGCATGGGTCAAAAAAAAAGTGACGGCCTGAATGAGGCCCACGACGAACTACCTGAATTAAAGAAAGATATAACTCATGCTTCGCGTCCTGCGGCAGCGGTTGCACCGGCTGCGGCCGAAGTGCCGAAGCCGGAATCCGCTCCTGCGGCGGAAACCCCGGGGCCGGAACCGGCAGCCGTCGCTCCTGCCCCGCAGACCGCCTCCCGGACCGCGCCGGCATCCGTAGCCGGGATTCCGGAACCTGTCGCCGCGCAGGAAACCGCACATGCGCCTAAGACCGTTACACCGCAGTCCCCGCCTGCCGCGAGCCCTCTCGGCTCACCCATATCCGGGCAGTCCATCGCCTCGATCCTCAGCGCCCCGAAGCGTAACGGGCTTCCCGAAGAAGAGGCTGCGCAGCATCCCGAAACCACTGTGGATCCCGACGCCGAGAAAAAAATCCGGCATTTCGCCGCCAAATTCCTGCACGGTTTGCAGGCCGAGCGTCCGCGCATGGCCCCGGCGTTCCAGGATATGGCCGTGAACGGAAACCGCATCACGGCAGTCGTGCAGAGCCAGGAGTTGCACGACGAGATCATGCGTAACCGCGCCGAATTGCTGGAAACGCTGGCCGCTGTGGCCGGGGTGGCGGGCATGATCGAGCTGAAGGTGAAGATCGTCGAGTCGTCGGGCGTCAAAAAACCCATCAGGGTCGAGGACCGGCTCAAATTCCTCACCGACAAGAACCCGGTGCTCACCAAATTGCGTAAAGAATTAGATTTCGAGATAGAGTGATGCCGGATAGCGGGCGACTGATTGATCGGTTTAAGATTTCATTCTCCGCCCGACCCGCCGAACCGCTTCGCGGCTTCGGGCGGGGATTGCGGGTTACCCTGCAATCCGTTGAAAAGAGAAATTATAGAGGAGAACTGTAACGATGAAAAAAGATTTTATTGCGGAACTGCGCTGGCGCGGGATGATCCACCAGGTCATGCCCGGCGCCGAGGAACAACTCCAAAAAGAAATGACCACGGCCTACCTGGGGATCGACCCGACGGCCGACTCGCTGCATATCGGCCACCTGGTCGGGGTGATGATGCTCAAACACCTCCAGGAGTGCGGCCATCGTCCGGTGGCCCTCGTGGGAGGAGCCACGGGCATGATCGGCGACCCGTCCGGCAAGTCCGCCGAACGCAACCTGCTCGACGAGCCCACGTTGCGCCGTAACCAGGAGGCGATCAAAGCCCAGCTCGCGCGCCTGATCGACTTCGACTCCCCGGCCCCGAACGCCGCGCTGATGGTCAACAACTACGACTGGATGAAGGAATTCTCGTTCCTGGGTTTCATCCGCGACGTGGGCAAGATGATCACCGTCAACTATATGATGGCCAAGGACTCCGTGAAAAAGCGCCTGAGCGGCGAAGGCGAGGGGATGTCGTTCACCGAATTCACCTACCAGCTCGTCCAGGGCTACGACTTCCTGCACTTGTACCGCACGCACGGTTGCCGCCTCCAACTGGGCGGTTCGGACCAGTGGGGCAACATCACCACCGGTACAGAAATGATCCGCCGCGCCGTGCAGGGCGAGGCCTACGCCATCGTCTGCCCGCTGATCACCAAGGCCGACGGCACGAAATTCGGTAAAACCGAGTCCGGAAACGTCTGGCTCGACGCGCGATACACCTCGCCCTATAAATTCTACCAGTTCTGGCTCAACGTATCGGACGAGGATGCGGAGCGTTACATCAAAATCTTCACCCTGCTCGACCAACCGGCCGTCGAGGCGTTGATCGCCCGCCATCGCGAGGCCCCGCACGAACGCGGGCTGCAAAAACGCCTGGCGCAGGAAATGACCTCCATGATCCACTCCGCGGCCGAGTACGAAAAAGCCGTCGAGGCCTCGGCGATCCTTTTCGGGGGGGCTACGGCCGATACGCTGATGCGCATCGACGAACAGACGCTCCTGCAGGTGTTCGACGGCGTGCCGCAGTTTACGGTGGAAGCCGGGGTTCTGGACGGGGGGGCGGCCTTCATCGACCTGTGCACCGAACATGCCGCCGTGTTCCCGTCGAAGGGCGAGTTACGCAAACTGGTGCAGGGCGGGGGAGTGTCGCTCAATAAACAGAAGGTCGACGCGCCCGACCGCCGGGTCACCACGGCCGACCTGATCGCAGGAAAATACCTGCTCGTCCAGAAGGGGAAGAAAAATTACTATCTGATCATCGTGCAGTGATAAAGTAAACGGCTCGCAAAAGGGTAATGATGCCAAAAAGCAGCACTTTTTGGCATCATTACCCGCAAAAGCATTGACAGGGCCCTCCCCGAAAAACCGATGCCGCCGCGTGAGCGGGAGGGGGGCGCCGACCGGATGGGAGGTCACGGAAGGGGTTGGCTCCGCTGAGTTCGTCCGCCTTGCGGCCACCCTCATTGGGAGGGGGCGGTATATGCATTGACGGCTTCCCAAGGAAGCCGTCAATGCATATACCAGAGAAGGACCCGGTGATGGCGGTTGTTGTGTCGTTTGCTGTAATATCATTAACAGGCCTATATTAAAAAGACGACCCCTTCACGAGGGGTCGTCTTCACCATAAAAGTCACTTGCAAAATAATCGGCGTGTTCCTTACCGTCGCGGCGGTCGCACGCACTGTGGTCGCAGGCCCCGGGGCCCGCATATCGTCAGAACCTGAAGCCCATCGTCATGGTCAGGATATTGCGTTTCATGCTCGTTTTCACCGGGCCTGAACCCAGTTTGGTCAACTCGCCCGTATCCTGGTTCTCATCCCAATAGGAGTGGAGGCTGTAATTCGAATATTCCGTATCGGAGAACACATAGGCCAGGTCGAGCGAAAAACCCCGGTTACGGTAGCCCAGGCCCGCAGAATAGTTGGTCACTTTGGTCGCGACCGGGTTATCGATCACCGAGGCAGGCATGTTGTCGGCCGGGGTGACATATTTTCGTTCGTCGATCGGACCGTCGTACTTGTTCGCGACCACCGGGCTGTCGTACAGGGCCACGCCCGCACGCAGGGCCAGGGCCGACACGGGTTTGAGCTCCAGGCCCACACGCACGTTGTTCGACGGGCGGAAGGCGTACTCGATGTCATCGCGGTAGGCCGAAGAAACCGAACCGCTGTTGGCGTCACGCAGGCGCATTTTGTCGTACCATACGCATTCGTAGTCGGCCGTGAAGATGGCCACGTCCTCGAACTGGTACGACAGGCCGACCATGAGCCGCGACGGCGAGTTGTATTTATAGGTGTAGACCAGCACGTCGGAGAAAACCGGTTCCTGCAACGGGTAGTCCCCGTTCTGGTAGATGGTATTCATGTGGGTGATCTGATATTCCTGGTCGACCGACATCCACGTGGGGCTGTGGTAGGCCAACCCGAAGCGTAACTCTTCGATCGGGCGGACGATCACACCGAGCTTCACGTTGACCCCCGTACCCGAATATTTCAGCCACTGGTCGTATTCCAACGCCGCGAGCGTTGTGGCGTAAGCCGGATCGTCCGTGAGGGTGTATTCTTCGTCGTAGTAGTTGTATTGCTCGTAGAGCAGGTTCTGGATGCCCAGCGAAAAGCCTGCATAGACCACGTTGCCGAAATTCATGCCGCCCGAAATGTTGTATTCGCCCAGGCCTCCGGTGGTTTTGGTGCGCAGGAAATTGTTGGTCAGCGGCCCGGTCCATTCTCCGTTGGGCAACTCTTCTACCCACAGGTTGGCGTCATAGTAATCGTCCGGGAGATCCATGACGGCCCAGGTTTGGAACCCCGCCACGGCGCCCCATCGGTTGGGGGCGATGCGCTCATTGCGCCAGGGCGATGGGGTGGCCCTGTACGACAGTTGCGAGGACGGGATGCCGTCCAATTGCCGGGCGAAAACGTCGGCGATCGAGTTGAGCTGGTCGTCCAGGCCGATGTTCGAGCGGTAGTTGAAATCGGCCAGTTTGTTGTAGGCGAACCCGAACGTGAAACTGGTCAGTGTGCCGGTGCTTTGGAACGTGTTGATCGCCAGGCCGATGTTGCCCAGTGCGAAACGGTCGTACCTCGTTTTATCGTTGGTGACGTAGTTGCTTGCGGTGGCCTTGCTTTTGGTGTCCGTCCAGGTCACCGAGGGCGAGAACGAGAATTCCGACGAGCGGTACATGCCCAATCCCGCAGGGTTCATCGACATCGACGACAGGTCGGCCCCCAGCGAGGAGAACGCCCCGCCCATGGCGGCCGTGCGGGCCGTGCCGAAACTGTAATACTGCTGCGAGAAAAGCGCCATTTCCGAAGGCGAGAAGTCCGACATGCGGATCAGCCGGCCTGCCGCAGTCTGTGCGCTGAGCCCTGTCGCCGCCAGGGCCGCCGCGATCAGGAGTGTGATATGCTTTTTCATTTCCGAAGGTGTATAGTGTGAGTGATACGCGGTTACCTGCGGCCGTATCCGCCGCCCGAATTGCCCGAGCCTCCGGAGGAACCACCCGAGGAACCACCCGAGGAACCACCCGAAGAACCGCCCGAGCTACCTGAACCGCCCGAACTGCCCGAAGAACCGCTGCCCGGTGACGAAGGAGGCGTGTAGTCCGGCATGGAGCGTTCTTTGAAGATGGGCGAATCGTTGGTGCGCGGTTCGCTGTTGCGGCGGTTGGTGTTCGTGGAGCGCGGGTTGGTGCCCGAACCGCGCTGCGTGCCGCTTTCCCGGTTTACCGTGCCTTGCCGGCCGTCCTGCCCGGTGCGGTTGCCGGTACCGTAGCCCGAAGGAACGCCTTCACGCCTGCTGGTGGTGCCGCCCGGTTGCCGGCGGGTATCGTCGCGGTTCCATTCGGACGTGGAGCCCCTGCCGTCCGGTGTCGGGCGGCGGTAACCTGCGTCCTGGCGGCCGGTGCGTCCCGGAAGCTGGCTGACGCGCGATCCGTTGCTGCCGCGATGATAGCCCGAGCCCGAAGAGGTGCCGTAGCCTGTGCCCCGCGAGGTGCTGTAAGAGGGCCTGTAATTGGTCCTGCGGTCGCCGTAGTAATCATAGGGGTAGTAGCCGCCGTGTCCGTGTCCGGGGCGGTAGTAGTCATGGCCGGCATACCAGCCCGGACCGCTGTTCCATCCCCAGCCGCCGTAATAGTAGTCCCAACTGTTCCAGCCGCAGCCCCAGCCGTGGCGCCATGCCCAGTTGCTGTAGTAGGGCGAGCCCCAGTAGCCGCAATAGCCGCCCCAGCCGTAGCCCCATCCGGGGTTCCAGTACCACGGGTAGTTCCAGCCCCAGTAGCCGCCCCAACCCAGGTTGAGGGTCGCGGAGGTCGAAAGGCCCCAGGTGCCGAACATGGCGGAAACGTATTTGGGCTCGACCCACACCTCGTCGCCCACCACGATTACGTTGTAGAACGCCGGGTCGTAGGACGAAATGTAGTTCGATGCGCTGCTGTAGCGGAATTTGTAGTAGCTCGACGGCATTTTGTAACTCGCCGACTCCATGCCGCGCAGGCGGCGTGCGTAGGACTCTTCGTAGTTGTCGGCCTCATGGTCGTCGTAGCCGTCCGTCGCGCCCCAGCTGTCTTCGACGACGATCTGCGCGGCGGCAGCGGCCTCGGCAGCGGCTTTCGCACGTTCGTAGTCGCGCTGCTGCTGCTCGGCGGCGGCCTGCGCGATGGCTTTCTGGTCGTGCGAGGTGTACAGGTCGTCCCACACGGCCGCCTTCGACGAAGTGTAGTAGACGGTGGTGCAGGAGCAGGCGAGTGCCAGGATCGCTGCGATCGCCGGATATCGGATCACCTTTTTCATGGCTTTATGGATTTTATATGATAAACGTTTTTACGGTGTTTCATAGTATAGATGCCCCGCCCTGCCGTTTCGTTGCACGGGCGCTTACCAAAGGTACGGAATAATTCCGGATTAGGAAAAAAAATGTACCTTTGCAGCCTGAATTAAGGTTTTACGACAATGGCAAAGGAGCTTAAAGAATTGACGCGACGGGAGGAAAACTACTCCCAGTGGTATAACGACCTGGTGCTGAAGGCCGGGCTGGCCGAAAATTCGGCCGTCCGCGGCTGCATGGTCATCAAACCCTACGGCTATGCGATCTGGGAAAAGATGCAGGCCGCCCTGGACAAAATGTTCAAGGATACGGGCCACGAAAACGCCTATTTCCCGCTGTTCATCCCCAAGTCGTTCATGAGCAGGGAGGCCAGGCACGTCGAAGGCTTCGCCAAGGAGTGCGCCGTGGTGACCCACTACCGCCTCAGGAACGACCCCAACGGCGGCGGGGTGGTCGTCGATCCCGAGGCCAAACTCGAAGAGGAGCTGATCGTGCGTCCCACGTCGGAAACCATCATCTGGAATACGTACAAGAACTGGATACAGTCCTACCGCGACCTGCCGATCCTGTGCAACCAGTGGGCCAACGTCGTGCGCTGGGAGATGCGCACGCGGTTGTTCCTGCGCACGGCCGAGTTCCTCTGGCAGGAGGGCCACACCGCCCACGCCACCTCGGAGGAGGCCTACGGGGAAACCGAGAAAATGGTGCACGTCTACGCTGATTTCGCAGAGAAGTGGATGGGCGTGCCGGTGGTCATCGGACGCAAAACCGAGAGCGAACGCTTCGCAGGCGCCGAGGAAACCCTCTGCATCGAAGCCCTGATGCAGGACGGCAAGGCGTTGCAGGCCGGCACGTCGCACTTCCTGGGGCAGAATTTCGCACGGGCGTTCGACGTGCAGTTCACCAATAAGGAAGGTAAGTTAGATTATGTATGGGCGTCGTCATGGGGCGTATCGACCCGCCTGATGGGGGCGCTCATCATGGCGCACTCGGACAACAACGGCCTGGTGCTGCCCCCGAAGCTCGCCCCGATCCAGGTGGTCATGGTCCCTATATATAAAGGGGAGGAGGAACTTGCGCAGATCACCGCGCGCCTCGAAGCGATGGCCGCACCGCTGCGCGAACGCGGCATCAGCGTCAAGGTCGACGCCCGCGACCACGTGCGCTCGGGCTTCAAATTCTCGGAATACGAGTTGAAAGGCGTGCCCGTGCGCCTGGCGATGGGCCCGAGGGATCTGGCTGCCGGGACGATCGAATTGGCCCGCCGCGACACCCTCACCAAAGAAACCGTTCCGCAGGAGGGCCTCACGGAGCGCATCGTCGCCCTGATGGACCGGATCCAGCAGTCGATCTATGATAAGGCGCTGGCGTTCCGCGGCGAGATGACCACGGTGGTCGATTCGTACGACGATTTCAAACGCCTGCTGGACGAGAAGGGCGGCTTCATGCTCTGCCACTGGGACGGCACGCCTGAAACCGAGGAGCGCATCAAGGAGGAAACCAAGGCTACGATCCGCTGCATCCCCTTCGACGGCCCTCAGGAACCCGGCGTGTGCATGGTGACCGGCAAGCCTTCGGCCCGCCGGGTGCTCTTTGCAAGGTCGTATTAATTAAGGAAGGCGGGTTCAGGCCCGCCTTTTTATCAGGGATCCATTATGAAAATCGCCTACCTGATCGCCGCTTCGGGCGACTACGGACACCTGCGCCGCCTGGTCGATGCGCTCGACGACGGCCATGCACGCATATTCGTCCACATCGACGCCAAAAGCCCCATGCCCGAAGGGCTGTCCGGCCGCCCGGCGGTGACGTTCGTGCCTCGCGTGGAGGTGTGGTGGGGCGGGTTCTCGCAGGTGCGGGCTACGCTGAACATGATGCGTGCCGCCGCGGCCGAAGGGTTCGATTATTACGCTTTTATCAGCGGTGGCGACTATCCGGTCAGGCCCGTGCAATTCCTGTACGACACCCTTGCGCGGGGCGGCGAGTACATCAGCGCCACCGAAGGCTTTCAGTCGCATAAGCCCGCCCGGCGTGTGAAGTTTTACTATTTCGATGGCTTCAACCGCCGCAAACCCGGGTTGCGCCGTCTGTTTTTCCGGGGATTGGAATTGGTGTTGCGGCAGGCGGCGGTCAAACGCAGCTATCCTTTCGCGCAGGTGTGGACCGGCGGGTCGTGGTGGGTCCTGAGCGATCCCTGTGTACGTTATATCTTGGATTATGTGGATGGGAATCCGCGGTATGTGCGTTTTTTCCGTACGGCGCTCTGCCCGGACGAGGCGTTCTTCCAGACCATTATCGGCAATTCGCCTTTCGCAGGCGACGTGCGCGGATGCCTTACCTATGCCGACTGGAGCGCACAACGGAGCGGTCCGGCGTTCATCGGCATGGAACACCTGCCGCAATTCGCGCCCGGCGTGAAAATGGCCAACGGATACGAGCCTTTCTTCGCCCGGAAATTTACCGATGCGAGCGCCCCGGTCGTCGAAGCGATCGACCGCATGTGCGGCCGTGTGTAATATATTAAGGCATGGCTGGGGCCCCGGCAGGCGGGACGGTGAAAAAAGTTGAAAAAAAGTTCGCTGAAAATTTGCAGAGTCGGAAAAAGTGCATACATTTGCATCCGCTTTGAGAGAAAAACACTCCTCGCAAGCGAAGTTCTGAAAAAAATATTTGGCGGATTCAAAAAGATGATTTATCTTTGCAGTCCATTTCGCCCCGAAATTTTAAGGGCGGATTTTTTTAGCGGTTCAGGAAACGAAAACCGTGCCAAAGCAAGTTCTTTGAATTACTGGTAATACAAGAGAGAAAGAAAATGTAGTATTTGTCAATCAATTCCTACCAAGGATATGAAGTAGTCGGGACTCTAACAATTTATAGTAAATTTTTTACCATGGAGAGTTTGATCCTGGCTCAGGATAAACGCTAGCGGCAGGCCTAACACATGCAAGTCGAGGGGCAGCATAATAAGTAGTAATACTTATGATGGCGACCGGCGCACGGGTGCGTAACGCGTATGCAACCTACCTTAAACAGGGGGATAATCCGGAGAAATCTGGTCTAATACCCCATAATATTAGTAAGGGCATCCTTATTAGTTGAAAGTTCCGGCGGTTTAAGATGGGCATGCGTTGTATTAGTTAGATGGTGAGGTAACGGCTCACCATGACTACGATACATAGGGGGACTGAGAGGTTAACCCCCCACACTGGTACTGAGACACGGACCAGACTCCTACGGGAGGCAGCAGTGAGGAATATTGGTCAATGGGGGCAACCCTGAACCAGCCATGCCGCGTGCAGGAAGACGGCT
>JAVBNK010000152.1:0-2540 GCA_031551595.1 Rikenellaceae bacterium
GAGGCGGGAACCTATCCGGTTCCCGCCTCTTTTTATCCCTTCGGCCCATGCCCCGGAACGACGGTCCGCAGCCGGCGGAGGATGAAACGGAGCCGCAGGCGACGGTGGGCAATACGCTGCATGATTTTACCTGCCACCCGCTTGCGTCCACCCGTCTTTCAGGCGACCCCGGTTGCGGCCCGGCACAACTTGCGGACTACGGCCCTTGCCTGCTGCGCCGGTTCTGCCCGTTGCGCCGGACGGCCGCGTGCAGGCATCAGCCGGACACGAATAAAGAACCCGGCAGCAAGCTGCGAGGCATTGTAACGGCCGCGATTGTCTGGGGCAGCGGCACGAAACCTCCTATTACGACCCCTTACGCTGCGGTAAACGGCGGTATGATCGCCGCAACCGACGCTGCGGGCAAGGGCAGGGATCGCTTGCGAACTATGCCGGGCCGCGAGGAGGAAACTCATGCGATGCATGGGTAACCCGGCGGAGAATTTTACCCTCAGAGAATAAACAACCCCGCAGCAACCGACGCTGCGGGCGGAGGCAGAACCAGGGTTACCTGCGTTATGCCGGGCCGCGGGGAGGAAACCCATGTGCAGCATGGGTAACTCAAACTACAGGGTACTCAAGGGCAAGTTGCCTGTAGCAACTGCCTACCGGCGCCAAGCCGGGCGCTATCAAACTTGTTTGAATGGCCGGGACGCGAAGCAGAAAAAGCCTGCAATGCAGGCTTACATTCCGCGGCGCGCGCCCCCGCAGCCGCAGGATGTAAATGCAAAACGCCGTAAACTGCAGGGGAATTGAACCCTCAGAGATTAAATGTCATCCCGCGGGGGCGGCAAAAAGCCCGTAGCCGGCGGAAGGTGTATCGGAAAACCGAAGGCGACCGATCCCAGCCCTCCGCGCCGGATGGCTGCAGGCCGGCTGCCTTGCCAAAGCAAGGCTGATTGCTTCAAAGTATTTTCTTCGCAGAAGGCTTGACCACGAAGTCTTTCAGGTAGAAAGGCTCGAAGTAGGCCGTGTCCGCGAAGCGGCCCTCTGTAAACGCCTTGTGAGCGAGGGCCACCTGGCCGCGCGCCGAAGGCGTCACGTCGATCAGCGTCACGTCCGAGCCCAGTACACCGGCGCATTTGGCCGCCCCATCGCCGAAGATCACCAGCCGTCCGCCGCCACGCCACGCGCCGAAACTCTCCTGTGTAACCACCTCGGCGGTCACGCCGGACAAAGGTTGCAACGAGGCGTCGAACACCTGGGCGTAGACCTCCATGCGCCGGGCGTCGATCATCGGGCAGAAACGCAAATCCGCCGGATCGCCCGGATCCACGATGCCCGCCTCGATATCCTCGGCGGCGGTGTGCGCCAGCGCTTCGAGCGAACCCACGGCAATCAGCGGGATCCCCAATCCGTAGCACAACCCCTTGGCCAGCGACACGCCGATCCGCAGCCCGGTGTACGATCCCGGCCCGGCGCCCACGGCCACCGCCGAAAGTTCGTCCGGACGCAGGCCGTTGCCGCGCAGGATCTCGTCCACGAACACGCCCAATTTACGGGCATGGTCGCGCCCTTCGCCGCTTTCGAGCAGCGACAGCAGCCGTCCCTGCCCGGCCAATGCCACCGAACACACTTCGGTACCGGTTTCTATACATAATATAAGGCTCATTCCATGGGCTGTTTACGCTCCCAAAAGTAATAATTTCCGGCCGTCCGGCAATGTTTTGCGGAAAATATGGCTACTTTTGCGGGTTACCAACCTCAACGGACATGAAGAAAATCATAGGCATAGGCAACGCCCTGACCGACGTGCTGATCAACCTCGACTCGGAAAAAGTACTCGCGGATTTCGGGCTGCCGAAGGGCAGCATGTCGCTGGTGGACGCGTCGCTGCAACGCAAAATATCGACCGGTACGGCCGACCTGCCACGCACGCTCTCGCTCGGGGGATCGGCCTCGAACACCATCCGCGCCATGGCCAAACTCGGCACCCGCGTCGGCTTCATCGGCAAGGTGGGTTATGACAACACCGGGCTGTTCTTCGAAAAAGCGCTCGAAAACCTCGATATCCAGTCCTGCATCTTCCGCGGCACCCAGAAATCGGGGCGCTGCATCTCGCTCGTGTCGGCCGACGGCGAACGCACCATGGCCACCTACCTCGGGGCGGCGCTCGAAATGGCTGCGGAAGAACTCACCCCCGCCATGTTCGAGGGCTACGACTGCCTTTATATCGAGGGGTACCTGGTGCAGGACCACGGCCTGATCTCCACCGCGGTGCGGGTAGCCAAACAGTGCGGGCTGAAGGTGGCGATCGACCTGGCCAGCTACAACGTGGTCGAGGCCAACATCGGATTCCTGCGCGACCTGGTCGAAAACCACGTCGACATCCTGTTCGCCAACGAGCAGGAAGCCCACGCCTTCACCGGCGAGGAAGACCCGCAGCGTGCGCTCGAAGCCATCGCCGTCCACTGCGAGATCACGGTGGTCAAGATCGGCATCCGGGGCGCCTACATCAAACGCCGCGGCGGGGAGATGATCCATGTGGGCATCCTGGCCGC
>JAVBNK010000156.1:0-9522 GCA_031551595.1 Rikenellaceae bacterium
GAGGCGCAGGGCGAAACCGTGCGCAAGGTGTTCGTCGACGGCAAGGAATTCTTCGGCCAGGATGTCAATGCCGCCATCAAAAACCTGCCGGCCGAGGCGATCGCCAAGATCGAGGTCTACAACAAGCAGAGCGACCAGGCCGAATTCACCGGCGTGGACGACGGCCAGGGATATAAGGCCATCAACATCGTCACCAAGACGGACATGCGCCAGGGCCAGTTCGGCAAACTCTACGCCGGCTGGGGCAATCCCGACCAATATATCGCGGGCGGCAACGTCAACATCTTCTCGGGCGGCCACCGCTGGTCGCTGATCGGGCTGTCGAACAACATGAACCAACAGAATTTCCTCAACGAGGACATCATGGGCGTGATGGGCGGCGGCGGCCGTGGCGGCTGGGGTCGCGGACGCGGATTCATGGTGCCCCAGCAAAGCGGTATCTCCACCGTCAGTTCGTTCGGCGTCAACTACAACGGCGAATGGGGCAAAAAAGTGACCTTCCAGGGCAGCTACTTCTTCAACACGAGCGACAACGAAAACGAAAGCCGCACCGACCGCGAATACATCTCCCCCGCGGAAGAGAAATACCTCAAGGATTGGCAGACGCGCTCCGGTTCGACCAACTACAACAACCGGTTCAGTGCGCGCCTGGAATGGAAGCCGAGTGACAACCACTCGTTCATGTACCGTCCCTCGCTGAGCTTCCAGAACAACCGTTCGGACAGCTTTTCATGGATCAACGACGGCTACGGCACTTTCGCGGACGGCCTGTTGGACACGTACGTCCCGTACAGCCGCACGGCCGACTCGACGCGCTACAAGTCCAGCGGCTATAATATCGGCAATTCGCTGCTGTACCGCATCAAGCTCGGTAAGCCGGGCCGTACGCTGAGCCTCGACGGCACGGTGACCATTTCGCGCAGCGACAACGACAATTACGACGAATCGCTCACCTCGTACGAGGGAGGCATCTATCCCGATTCGGTGATGGGCCAACATAAAGTGCGCACCAGCGACGCATGGAACATGCGGGCCAGCATAATGTACACCGAGCCGATCACGAAACATGCGCAAATCAATGCGCAATACCGCTTCAGCTACAACGACTCGCCTTCGGACCTGCGGACCTACCTATGGGACAGGGAACAGGAACGCTACTTCGCCGACGAGGACCCCGCACGCTCGAACATCTACAACAGCTACTACACCACCCACAGCATCGGCCCGGGTTTCAACTACAGCGTCGAAGGCAAAACCACCCTGACGGCCAGCGTGAGTTACCAGCGCTCGACCCTGGACGGCAAGGCCACTTACCCTTCGAAAGCCAAAATCGTGGGCGATTTCAACAATGTGGTCTATTTCGGGATGCTCCACCGCACGTTTTCGCCCAACAACACGCTGAGGATATTCCTGCGCTCATCGACGGACAATCCGTCGGTCAAGCAGCTCCAGGACGTGCCCGACATCACCAACGCCCAATCGGCTTCGTCGGGCAACCCCAGCCTCAAACCCTCGTACGAGCACAGCCTCTACCTGAATTACAACCGCTCGATGACCTCTACGGGCCGCACGCTGATGGTGATGCTGGGCGGATCGCTGCAGAACAACTACATCGCCGATTCGCTGATGCAACTCACTCCCGGCCAGGAGTTCCGGATCCCCGGCAGCGACATCGTGATGAGCCACGGCGGCCAGTACTCCCGCCCGGTGAACGTCGACGGATACCGCTCGCTACGCGGCATGGTCAGTTTCGGCACGCCTGTCACGCCGATCAGGTGCAACCTGAACGTCAACGCCGGGATGGACTACAGCCGGATGCCCAGCTATATCAACGGCCCGCTGAACATCACCTCGACCTACAACTACAACGGAGGCGCCACCCTGAGCAGCAACATCAGCGAGAACCTCGACTTCACATTGCGCTACAACGCGGGCTATAACATCGCCGGCAACTCGGTCAACGAGCGCAGCGACAGCAAATACCTCAACCAAAAGGCCGAAGGCACCTTCAAATGGGTTATCTGGGGCGGGTTGACCTTTTCGGCCAATGCCACCTACATCAAATATTCGGGTATCTCGGACGATTTCACCGAGGAATACTGCCTCGTAAACGCACTGGTGGGCAAGAAAATATTCCGCAACCAGCGGGGCGAGATCAACTGCGGCGTGAACGACATCCTCGACCAGAACCGCAGCTACAGCCATTCGCTGAACAGCCAATACATCCAGAACGACTGGAACCTCACCAAAGGGCGCTATTTCGGCATCAACTTCATTTACAACCTGCGTAACTTCGGTAAACGCAAGCCGGGCGCAGAAGCGGGCGGACAGGGCGGCGGACGCCAGTTCATGGGTCCCGGGGCGGGTGGTCCTCCCCCGGGAGGCGGTTTCGGCAGGCCTTTCTAAGGCGTGACCGTCAGGGTCAGCATGTCCAAAGGCCGTCCGGCACCCCGGGAGTCCGGCGACGGCTCCCGACGCAGGAAAGTTTTCGACCTGCGCCTCGCCAGACGATCCCCCGACATCGGTAATTCGCAACGAAAATGGCGTATCCCGGGGAAGGGATACGCCATTTTCACTTCGCTCCTCACGCCTATTTCAACAGATGGGCATTGATCCGCTCGACCTGCACACCCATCTCCGGCATCTCAGTTATTTCCACCCCCGCCCCGGCAAGGATCTCCGCACCGTGGCAATCGACGAAGTGCGACGGCTCGCGCAACGCGAATACCGCACGCCGGAAGCCATGCCTGATGATGAGCCGGGAGCACGATTCGGGTTTCGACTTACGCTCGGAACAAGGCTCCATCGAGCTGTACATCACCGCACCCTGCAATGACGCACCGCCGGCCAATGCCTTGGCAATCGCTTCTTCCTCGGCATGGTTCACAGGCGAGGTTTCATGCGTGTATCCGGTATAGTAACGCCCGTCGGGCAACACGACGACCGCCCCGACACAGTAGGCCGCCTGCGAGGGCGTGCATTTGCGGCTTTCTTCTATGGCCATCCGCATATAGCTGCGGTCGGGGTCGGCCGCATAATGCATTACGGCCATATCGCCCAGCTTTTCCACGCGCAACAAGGCCATACGGCCGGTTTTCCCGCGCCCCATGAACCTCGGCGCCTCCGGGTCGCCTACCATAAACGGAGCCACGGCCAGCCGCAACTCATCCACCGCGCCTGCGCCGAAGAACATCGCAAGCACCTCCTGCCCCCCTTCGACCATGAGCCTCTGCACGCCCCGCCGCTCCAATTCGGCGATGATCGCCGCCGGGGTAAATTCCGGCATGACCACCACATCGGCCAGGCCTTCGAACTGCGAGGCATTCCGCCCTAAGAACAGCAGCGGCCGGCCGGGCCCGGTAAAGAACTTCAGTGTTGTATCGAGTTTCCCCGACTCACTCAGCGACACGCGCAATATATCTTCCGGCCGGCCGCGCCGCGCACGCTCCGCACGCAGGGCAGGATCCTTGATCACCAGCGAGGGATCGTCTTTACGCAGCGTCCCCGCCCCGACCAATACCGCGTCGCACTCGGAGCGCAGGCGATAAACCTCCTGCCAGTCCTCGGGCGAGGAGAGCATCAGCCTTCCGGGCGCACGGTCGTCGATGCACCCGTCCAGCGAAACGGCGACGGAAACGGTCACGGTCATCGGCTGCGCAGGGTGATCAGGGTGATTTCGGGGCGGGCGTTGATGCGCATCGGGTACATCACATACCCTACCCCGTCGTTGACATAGAGGTAACGCCCGTCCTGTTCGTACAGCCCGCTCCATCGCGTGTACATCTTCCTGGCAGGCGACCAGACGTGGCGTCCCCACCCCAGTTTCACCTGCATGGCATGGACGTGGCCTGACAGCGTCAGGTCGGCCTGGCCGCATTCAAGGATTTCGTCCCACAGGGCAGGGGTGTGCGACAGCATGATCATATAGGTCGAATCGGGCACCCCGGCATAGCACGCCTTGATATCGGCGCCTGCGAACGTTTCCTGAAGGCCGTTGTGCGAAGCGTCGCCGGCCGGGAAGTTGACCCCTGCGATAGCGATCGAATCGGTGCCGTTATGGATATATTCCGTGCGGTTGACCAGCAGGTGCCATCCCAGGGCCGCCTGCTTGGCGTAAAGCCCGATCATACTGGCGGCGGGCGAAACGCGCACCGTGTCGCGGATATAGAACGTGAGGTCGTGGTTGCCCAGCACGGAGTAGACCCCGTAGCGGCTGCGGATACCCCCCAGAATCTGCATGGCCCGCTCGTCCATCTCGCCGGACTCGATGTTGACGATGTCGCCGCACTGCACCACGATGTCCGGATTGAGCGCGTTGATCGTATCGACGATGCGCCGCATATAACGGTCGCGGTTGACGAGGTTACCCATGTGCAGGTCGGCGAACTCGACGATCCGCAGTCCGTCGAACGACTCCGGAAGACGGTCCGAAGCCAACTCCACGCGCGTCACGCGGATATCGCTGCGCCCGCGGGTCAGTCCCCACGCCACCAGGCCGAATACATACACCGCGACTAACGTACCGATGATCCCGAACAGCCGGAATCGTTTCCGTCCGGCCCACCGCACCGGATAATCCAGCAACGACAGAACCGTATAGGCCACCTTAGGCACCAGGTTGAGAAAGAAAACGCCCGTCACGCACAGGATCAGGAACATGGGCGGCCGTGCACCGAGCCTGAAAGCGAGTATCGCCGCCAATACCGCGCAATCGACCAGCACGGACAAGACGATGTAGGCGATCTTCCCCCAGCGCCCCCAATGACGGCGCACCGACCGGTGGTAAATATAAAAATCCACGGCCAACGCGGCCAGCGACAAAACAATGACAAAGTAGATAATCATAACCGGACAGATAATATTGTGGCAAAGATACGAAACTGCCGCAGGAAATACACAAACAGTATGCCCGGTTGCGAAATTTTGTTTTCCGGATTTTTGCATATCTTTGCCACATGGGATTTCCCGCACAATATTGGTGGTGGCAGGCATTGGTTCGGAGTAAACAATGACTTGTTGCTGTTGATATGCGTATGTGATCAGATAAAGCCGGCCTGTTGTTTACCGATGTAAGTAACAGGCCGGCATCATTTTATCCATACCGTTATGACCAAGAAATTCCTTCTCCCGGAAGGGCGTATGCCCGCCCAATGGTACAACGTCGCGGCCGACATGGCCCGAAAACCCCGGCCGCTGCTCCATCCGCAGACCGGCCACCCGGTCACCGAAGACGACCTTTCCGCCATCTTCGCCCGCGAACTGGCACGCCAGGAACTCTCCGAAGAACGCTTTATCGACATTCCGGAACAAGTCCGGGACATCTATAAAATATGGCGCTGCACGCCGCTCGTAAGGGCCCATGCGCTGGAACGGGCGTTGGACACCCCGGCGAAGATCTATTTCAAGAACGAAAGCACCTCGCCCGCAGGGTCGCATAAGCCCAATTCGGCCATCCCGCAGGCGTATTACAACCACAAGCAAGGCATCCGGCGCATCACCACCGAAACCGGCGGCGGACAATGGGGCTCGGCGATGGCTTTCGCGGCGAATTATTTCGGCATGGAGCTGAAAGTGTTCATGGTACGCGTGAGTTACGACCAGAAGCCCTACCGCAAACTGCTGATGAACACCTGGGGCGCGGAGGTGATCCCCTCGCCCAGTTCCCTCACCCGTAGCGGACGCGAAGCCCTCGCCCGCAACCCGCAATGCTCGGGAAGCCTGGGCCTGGCATGCTCCGAAGCGTTGGAGTTGGTATTCGACGATCCTGCGGCGACGCGCTACTCGCTGGGCAGCGTGATGAACCATGTGATCCTGCACCAGACCATTATCGGAGAGGAAGCCCTGCTGCAAATGGAGATGGCCGATGCGCGGCCCGACGTGGTGATCGGCTGTTTCGGCGGGGGATCCAACTTCGCGGGCATCGCGTTTCCTTTCCTGCGCGAACGGCTGGTCACAGGCGTCGGCCCCCGCGTGGTGGCGGTGGAACCCGCTTCCTGCCCGAAACTCACACGCGGCGAACTGCGTTACGATTTCGGCGACGTGTCGGGCTACACGCCCCTGATCCCGATGTACACGCTGGGCCATGACTTCCAGCCCGCGGACATCCATGCCGGGGGATTGCGCTACCACGGCGCGGGCGGCATCGTCAGCCAGCTGCTCCATGACGGTCACATCGAGGCGCAATCCGTACCCCAACTCGAAACTTTCGCCGCCGCACAGCTTTTCGCACGCACTGAGGGCATCGTACCCGCCCCCGAATCGGCCCATGCGATCGCCGCAGTGGTCCGGGAGGCCTCTCAAGCCCGCGAAGAGGGGCGCAACCGCACGATCCTGTTCAACCTCTCGGGGCACGGTCTGGTCGATATGTACGCCTACGGCGAATACCTTGAGGGACGCCTGTGCAACTACCCGCTCGATGAGGCCACGATCCGCGAAAGCCTTGCCAAATTACCCTGAAGAGCGGCAAAGCGAAAGGGCAGTGAAACTGAAATCACTGCCCTTTCGCCTTATAAATCCCGGGGAAGGCTTCGCTCCACTTCGAGTAATGCAACTCTATGGCATCCCCCGCTTCGATCTCACCATATCCACATCATACGACTCGCCGCCGGCATACAAACGGAATTTCTTATGCGACCGCATTTCCCGGCGTACCGACAGCGACGCGCTCCCCGCTTCATAGGAAGGCACCGTGCGTTTGGAGTCCACGACCCGGACCTCTACGTTTTTTCCCGGCAACGCAGGTCGTCGTTGGGTTTACGATTGACGAAATGCGACACATACAATCCCAATGCGGCAAAAACAAAGGACCGCCGTCGCCGCTACCCCCATCCCGGACCGGGCGTAAGCAGCGCCGCTATGATCAACCCCGGAAGCACGGTCATGCCGCAGAAAGCGTACCCGGTACGTTTTTCGTACCGGACGAGTTCCATCTCTTCGCCGGTCATTTTCAAGCTACAGTCCCACGCTGGCCAGGCCGCCCTCGGCGGTTTCCTTGTAAAGGCTCGGCAGGTCGCGGCCCGTGTTACGCATCACCTCGACCACCTTGTCGAAGCTCACCCGGTGGCGGCCGTCCGAAAACATGGCGTAGGTATTGGCGTCAAGGGCCCGCGCAGCCGCAAAGGCGTTGCGCTCGATACAGGGGATCTGCACCAGGCCGCACACCGGGTCGCACGTCAGGCCCAGGTGGTGTTCCAAACCCATTTCGGCGGCATATTCGATCTGTGCGGCCGAGCCGCCGAACAGTTGGCACGCCGCAGCGGCAGCCATGGCGCACGCCACGCCGATCTCTCCCTGGCAACCCACTTCGGCGCCCGAAATAGAGGCATTCGTGCGTACCACATTGCCGAACAGCCCTGCCGTGGCGATGGCCTTGAGGATGCGCGACTCGCGGAAATCGCGCGTCAGCATCAGGTGGTACAATACCGCAGGCAGCACCCCGCACGACCCGCATGTAGGCGCGGTGACGATCTCGCCGCCCGCCGCATTCTCTTCGGACACCGCCAGCGCATAGGCGTACACCATTCCCCGGCTCTGCATCGTCGAGGAGTAGCCCTTGGCGCGGATCAGGTAATCGGACGCTTTGCGACGGATGCCCAGCCCTCCGGGGAGCGTCCCCTCGGCCTCCAGGCCGCGCAGCACCGACTGCTTCATCACGTCCCAAACCTGGGCGACGTATTCCCATATCTGCTCGCCCTCGCACTGCTGCACCTATTCCCAATAGGACGAGCCGTTGCGCTCGCACCACTGCTGGATGTCACAGATCGTGGACATGCCGTAGATCTGTTCGGGCTGCTGCTCATGGAAATCGTCCGAAGCCAGCGCCCCGCCGCCCACGCTGTACACCTCCCATGAACCGGTCACGCCGCCCGCCGCGTCCAGCGCCTCGAACAACATGCCGTTCGTATGGCGCGGCCTGACGATATCCGGCCTCCATACGATCTCCACGGGCGCGTGGGGATGCAACACATCCCCGATGGCCGCATCCGTAAGGTGTCCGCGTCCCGTGGCGGCCAGGCTGCCGTAGAGCGTCACCCGGAAACCCGCCGCACCCGGATGGCGGCCCAAAAATATTCCGGCAGCCTTGCGCGGCCCCATCGTATGGCTGCTCGACGGGCCGTAGCCGATCCTGAATATGGTTTTTATCGTTTCCATTCAAATTTTCTTATCAAAGTTTAAGAGCTTTTTTGTGTTTCCGTTTGATTCGGTTATAAGGCAAATAGCAGTTCCCGTTTAACGAAGAATCGAGTCAAACGGGGGCGGAAAGAGCCTTAAAGGAGGAGAATGGGAAATTTCAAACAGGCTCTTACCGTATGTTTGCGATGCTGATGATATCGGCGAACACGCCCGCTGCCGTCACCTCCGCGCCCGCGCCGTAGCCCTTGATCTGCATCGGGTACTGCCGGTAGCGCTCCGTGGTGAGCAGGATGGCGTTGTTGCTACCCTCAAGGTAGTAGAACGGGCTGTCGCTGTCCACCTCGCGCAGGGCCACCTCGGCCTTGCCTTCGTCCAGTTTGGCAATGAAACGCCAGCGGCGGTCGCCCAGTTTCCGGCGACGCTCTTCGAACTGGGCGTCCATGCCCGGGATGTTGCGCCAGAAGTCGTCCACCGTACCTTCGAAATATTTTTCGGGGATGAACAGGTGCTTCTCTACATCTTCCTGGCCGATACGGTAGCCCGCCTCGCGCGAAAGGATCACCAGCTTGCGGATCACGTCCATACCGCTCAGGTCGATGCGCGGGTCGGGCTCGGCGTAGCCGGCCTCTTTGGCCATCCCGATGGCGCGGCTCATGGGCACCTGCTCGCTCATCTCGTTGAAGATGTAGTTGAGCGTACCGGACACCACGGCTTCGATCTTCAGTATCCTGTCGCCGCTGCTTGTCAGGGCGTTAATAGTGTTAATGATCGGTAAACCCGCCCCCACGTTGGTTTCGAAAAGGAATTTCACCCCCCGTTTACGGGAAATGGACTTCAGCTCATCGTAAACCTCGTAGGCGGACGACGCTGCGATCTTGTTGGCCGTCACCACCGACACGTTGTGTTCCAGCAGGCGTTTGTAGATCGCGGCCACGGGTTCGCTGGCCGTGCAATCGACGAACACGGAGTTGAAGATGTTTATCCGTTCGATCTCGTCGCAGAAACGCTCCGGCGAAGCCTCGCAGGGCGACGCGTCCAACTGTTCGCGGTAGGTCGCCAGGTCGATGCCCTCGCGGCAGACCAGGTATTTGCGTGAGTTGGTGACGCCCACCACGCGGATCTGCAAGGAATTGTGTTCCAACAGGTGTTTTTGCTGTAAGCGCAACTGCTCCAGAAGATTACGACCCACAAGCCCGGTGCCTGCAAGAAATATATTAATCACCTGGTACTCCGAAAGGAAGAATGAATCATGGATCACATTGATCGCCTTGCGCAGGTCGGCCAGGTCGATCACGAACGAGATGTTGGTTTCCGAAGCGCCCTGGGCGCAGGCCACCACGTTGATGCCGTTGCGGCCCAGCGTGCCGAACAATTTGCCCGCCACGCCCG
>JAVBNK010000025.1:0-13606 GCA_031551595.1 Rikenellaceae bacterium
AATACTTGTTTTACGAGCACTACCCCCTGCGTTTCAAGCATGTGCTGCTTCTCCTTTGTTTTCCCCACAATAACAAAAACCTTCAAATTTTTTCAAAAAAAAACGACTCTTGAAATTTTTATGCATCCAAAATGGCGGGCGATCCGGTTTTATGTGCCTTTTCGCCACGTTGTCGGTATGCATGTTATCGGTCGGGCACCGCGCTGCGGCGCAGTCCCAGGCTGCAGAGAAGACGGTCACCATTAAGGTCGCCAACGCGTCGCTGGTGAGCGTACTGTTGGAGGTGCGCAGGCAGAGCGGCGTGAGGCTGGTGTACAGTGACAGCGAACTGCAGAAGGCCCAGCCGGTCACCGTCAGCCTGACCGGCCAACCGCTTTCGCGAGCCATGGATGCCATCCTCAAAGGGCAGCCGTTCTCGTGGAAGCGCGACGGCGATGCGATCGTCGTCAGTCCGGTCCGGGAACAGGCCCCGCGCGGACAAGCTCCCGCAACCGCCAAACGTACCATCCAGGGGCGGATCACCAATGCTGCGGGCGAACCTTTGCCGGGTGCTACGGTGGTTTATCAGGAATATGGCGCCGTGTCGGACGGACAGGGTAATTTTACGATCAGCGTGCCTTCGTCGTGCGAGTACCTGGACGTTTCGTTCATCGGCTTCAACACGTTGCATTTCGCGCTGGACGGGCGTTCGCAGGTGAACATCGCGCTCACCGAATCGGCCCATACGGTAGACGACGTGGTGGTGACGGGATATTTCACCAAGTCGAAAGAGAGCTTTACGGGCGCCGTAACCTCGATCAAGCGCGAAGACCTGCGCAAATTCGGCAATGCCAACCTTCTTGAAGCCATCCAGTTGAGCGATCCTTCGTTCAAAATCAAGATGAATAACGAGCGCGGCTCGGACCCCAATACCCTGCCGGAATTCTTCATCCGCGGCGAGAGCAGTTTCATGGGATCGAGCAACCTGCCCACGTTCATCGTGGACGGTTACGAGGTGACGGTGCAGAAGATATTCGATATGGATATGGACCGCATCGAGAGCCTGACCATCCTCAAGGACGCTTCGGCGACGATCCTGTACGGTTCGCGTGCGGCCAACGGCGTGATCGTGATCGAAACCCGCCGCCCGACCTCCGACCGCCTGGAGGTTTCCTACAACGGCCGTTTCAGCCTTTCGGTGCCCGACCTGAGCGATTATAACCTGATGAATGCGCGTGAAAAACTCGAATACGAGGTGAAAGCCGGCGTTTTCAGCGACTATAACGAGGTCACGTACGCAGATTTCATGCAGAGGCTCGAAGCGATCAAGGCGAATGTGGCCCGCGGCGTGGATACCGACTGGCTGGCGCAGCCCGTCCGCAATGCTTTTTCGCAGTCGCACAACCTGTACCTGGAGGGCGGCAGCGACAAGATCAAATACGGCCTGAACGGGAACTACGCCCGCACCAACGGGGTGATGAAAGACTCTTACCGTGAAACGTTCGGCATAGCGTTCGACCTGACCTACCGGCTGAAAGACAAGCTGAGCATACGCAACAGCTTCGAATACGGCCAGACCAACGTGCAGAATTCCCCCTACGGGTCGTTCTCGCTGTATGCCGCGGCCAACCCCTACAACCCCGTCTATGGGGAGGACGGCTGGCTGATGACCACTTTTACGGTGCACCCCAACACCACTACCACTGCCCAGCAATACCAGAACCCGCTTTACAACGCCTCGCTGCCCTATAAGGACGAAGCTGCCTATACGACCCTCACCAATAACCTGAGCGTGGACTATTATTTTACCCCCGGGCTTCGTTTCAAGGGGTCGCTGGCGCTGACCAAAGGGCTCGAAAGCTCGGATAAATTCGTTTCGCCCAACAATGCCGAATATCAGCTGGCCACCAATCTGGACCAGTCACAAAAAGGGAAATATACGCAGGGCACCGGCAACTCGTTCGCATATAACCTCAATGCGATGCTCACCTACAACCTTACCTACAACCGGCATATCTTTTTCTCGGGGGCGGGCCTGAACGTGATCGACGACCGTGCGACTTCCGGTTCGGTGGTGGGCCTGGGCTTCCTGAGCGATAATTTCATGGACCTGAGGTATGCCACCGGTACGCTGACCCCTTCCGGCTCGGAGCAGCATTCGCGCATGGCGGGTTTCTTCGCCAACGTGAACTACTCGTACGACAACCGCTATTTCGCCGATTTTTCGTGGCGTACCGACGGATCGTCGAAATTCGGTACCGAACGCCGTTTTGCTCCGTTCTGGTCGGTGGGTGCGGGCTGGAACCTCAACCGCGAACACTTTATGAAAAACGTGAAGTGGCTGACCACCTTTAAATTGCGCGGATCGGTCGGCAGCACCGGCAACCAGAGTTTCGATTCGTACCAGGCGCGTACGATGCTCCAATACTCCAATACGCCTTACCTGAACGCCCTGGGCGCGTGGTTCAGGGCATACGGCAACACGGCGCTCGAATGGCAGACGACCCTCAAGAAGAACGCCGGTATCGACCTCGAAGTGCTCGACCGTCGCCTGGCCGCACGTTTCGACTACTACGACAACCAGACCAAGTCGCTGCTGATCCCCATGTCGACCGCTCCCTCGGCCGGCTTCAGCCAGTACACCGAGAACATGGGCGAACAAACCAACCACGGCTACGAATTCGACATTACGGCGGTCATCGTCCGCAGGCCGAACTTCGACTGGGCGGTGAACTTCAGCGGGACCCATAATGTCACGCGCATCACCAAAATCAGCGATGCGCTGCGTGAGTTCAACAAACAGACCATCATCGCCTCCGACCTCACCAGTCCCCTCAGGTTGTATGAGGAAGGCAAATCGCCCAACGCCCTGTGGGTAGCCCATTCGCTGGGCATCAACCCGGCGACGGGCAAGGAAATCTTCCGGACCCGTTTCGGGACGATCTCCGAAACGTGGAATGCCGAGGATCTGATCGCGGCCGGGGTCGAAGAGCCCGGACTTTCGGGCCATTTCGGCACCAACGTCATGTGGAAGAACCTGACGCTGAACCTGACGTTCGATTTCAGTTTCGGCGGCCAGGTCTACAACCAGACTCTCGTGGACCGGGTCGAAGGGGCCGATCCCAAGACCAATGCCGACAAACGCGTGATCGAAAAACGCTGGCAGCAGCCCGGCGACGTGACCTTTTACAAGGATATCGCCGACCGTACCAAATCCAACGCCACGAGCCGTTTCGTGCAGGATAACGACTATGTGGAATTCGGCAACGTTTCGCTTTCCTACCGCCTGGCGGCCAAATCCCTCAAAAAGATCGGCCTGTCGTCGTTGCGCCTCGGCTTGAACAGCAACAGCCTGTTCTACGTTTCGACCGTCAGGCAGGAGCGCGGACTCGGTTATCCTTATGCAAGAACCTACACGTTTTCGGTTAACTTAAATTTCTGATACTATGAAGCGGATATTCTATATAACCTTGTTGTTGCTTGCCGTGGCCCCGTTGGCGGGGTGTTCCGACTGGCTCGACGTGCAGTCGTCGGGCGAGATGGAGGAAGGCTCGATGTTCGAGGGCGAGCAGGGATACCTCAATGCGTTGACCGGCTCATACCTGTTGCTGGGCAGCCTGTCGGCGTATGGCAGGGAACTAACCGTCGGCTTTCCGGAGGAGATCGTCCATAACTGGGAGAAGAACAGCGAATTCTACAACCATAGATACACGGACAGCGACATGGCCGACAGGCTCGACGCCACGTGGCTGAAGATGTATGAGGCCATCGCCAACACCAACCTGCTGCTCGAACATCTCAAGGACGAAAATCCTGCGGCGTTCAAATACTACAACCTGATCAAAGGCGAGGCGTTGGCGCTGAGGGCTTATGTCCATCTCGACCTGCTGCGCCTCTACGGGCCCGTACTCAAAAACGGACTGGACCAGCTCTCGATCCCTTACCGGGAAACCTTCTCGAACAAACCCGTCGCCCGCATGACGGCCCGGACGGTGCTCGGCAGGATCGAGGCCGACCTGCTGGCTGCCTACGACCTGATGAAGAACGATCCGATCAACACCTACGGGCGTAAGCTGGCCACCACGGCGACCGATCCCAAAGTGTATGACCTAAGCTTCGAATACCGCGGCATGCGCCTGAACTATTACGCGGTCTGCGCCGCGCTGGCCCGCCTGTACATGCTCCGGGGCGAGCCTGCGACCGCAGTGGCCTATGCCCGGGAGGTGATCGATGCCAAAGCGGGCGGCAAACCCCTTTTCAGGTTGCTCGACAGGGCCACCGATATCGTGGGGGTTACCACCATCAACCTGATGTTCGAAACGGAACTCGTCTGGTCGCTTTACGAACATCACATAGGGTCTGCCGGCCATATCGCCGACGCGTTGATCCAACAGTATTCGGCCAACGAAGCCTATAAGGCGTGGGCTTACAACGATTGCAGCGGCAATCCCAACGAATACAGGGCCTTGCATCTCTGGAAAAAAACGGCGACGACCCCGGCGGTCTATTACCTGGCGAAATACCAGCGCACGATGGACAGCAACGACAGGTCGAAGGATGTCACTGCATGGCAGAAGATGATCCCCATGATCCGCCTGACGGAGATGTACTACATCATTGCCCAGGCCAATATCGGCGTGGACAACGCCACGGCGCTGGGCATGTCGAATACGGTGCGCACATCGCGCAACCTGGATCCGCTGAACAATCCTTCCCCGACGGACGATTTCCTGAGGCAGGAGCTCGCCTACGAATACCGCAAAGACACCTGGGGTGAAGGCAAACTGTTCTATTTCTACAAGCACACGTACTCCGATATCAAAACCTACACCGAGAACGTCCCCGCTTCGGCAGCCCTTTACGAGCTTCCGATCCCGCAGGATGAAATCGTCAATGCAGGCAAATGAATCCGTCAACCACCAAAAAGACCATTATGAAGAGATTGAAATATATCACCGTGTCGCTTGTCGCCGTTTTCGCGCTGAGCATGTGCTCCGAGGCCGACGAGCCGACCTACTCGGGTCCGGAAAGCGTCTATTTCAGGATGCCGGCCAAGGATTTCGACGACTCGCTGATCATCGATAAGGACACGATCACCTATACGTTCGCCTATTATCCGGAGCTGAACGAGCGAGAGATACCCGTTCCGATCGAAGTGACGGGCCTGGCCGCAAACCACACCCGTACCTATGCCGTCAACGTGAGGGCCGCATCGGGTACGCTCGAAGGCGTCGACTACCGGCAGGTCGCCACGACCCAGACATTCGCCGCCGGCACGATGTACGACACGCTTTGGGTGACGTTCTACCGCACGGCGGAAATGCAGACGAAGGTCAAAAAACTCGAGATCACGATCGTCGGGGGCGGCGACCTGCTGCCGGGCGTCCAGGAGAACCTGCTGGTCGAACTGCATGTGTCCGACATGCTCGAAAAACCGGTGTGGTGGGATACCTGGCGCAACGGTTTCGGCACGTGGCACCCGACCAAGCTGCGCGAATGGATCAGGATATGGGGCGGCAAGGGCGATCTTCCGATCGCCAGCTACGTCAGCATCATGAGCCATTCGAAGGAAGTGATGGCCATCTACAAACTCAGGGAGCGGTTCGAAACGGAGGCGTTTTACGACGAGGAGAGCGGCGCCCGACTGACGATACCAGGTAACTTATAAAACGGGAAAAAAGTATGAAAAAAGCGATATATATCCTGCTTGCAGCCGTCCTGGCCGCCGGGTGCGCCGAGGACAAAGGCAATTACGATTATTCGGAGAATAACGGCATCACCATCGGCGGGGTGGAGAACAACTACATCGTCGAACGCTTCGACCGGTTGCAGATCGAGCCCGACCTGGAGTTCGCGGTGCGCGAAAACAGCAACCTCGCGTATGAGTGGTATGTGAACGGAAAACTCGTTTCGACCGATCCGGTGTGCGACGCCGTGATCGACGAAACGCCCAACGGCGTGGTCGCCAACGATCCGCACCCCAATTATTATTTCGCCTACCTTCGCGTGACCGACAAGGATAGCGGGCTGCAATACTACCGTCATTTCCAGGTCAAGGTGGGCACGTCTTACACCACGGCGCTGTTCCTGCTCGGGGAGAAGGCCGACGGTGCGGCAACCCTGACCGCGCAACGCCGCGACCGGGCCGGCGCTCCGTTGCAGTATGACGTTTTCGAGGCCAACAATCCCGAATTCGGCGCCTTCGGCCGCAAACCCCTTATGCTGCTGTACCGTACGGGGACATACGGCACGAAGAGTTTTTATGCGGTGTGCCGGGAAGGCGAACGCAAGATCATGGCCTTCAACGCTACGTCGATGCTGATGACCAACTACTACAACGCCGCTTCGGTGGGCGGAAGCTACACCGGCGACGTGATCCCTTCGGCTTTCACCGAGCGCGGGCAGACCGGCGGCATGGTGCTCTCCGAGGGCAAGGCCTTCCTGTTCAACTTCTGGAACAGCGGCACCTTCTACTATCCTGCGGGCTATCCGGACCACCACAACGATTATCATTTTTCCTGGGTGGATACCGATCCTTCCATCCTGTCTTACGGCTTCGCGGGCTATGACGAAACCTCGCAGAAGTTTAAAACGCTCAAGCCCCTTGAAACCAACCAGGCCGCATTCAGCCGTATCGAAAACATGGCCGGCGACGGATCGTCCACCGCAGGGCAAACGTTCGTCGCCGCAGGCATGAAGGCGGGGAGCAGCGAATCGACGGCGTATATCATTCTGCGCAACGGCGGGACCGCTTATTTCTATGCCATCGATATCTGGTTCGAGATGGATTGGATTAACTATATCTTCGATATGGGAGCGTCATACCGCCTGGTCGACACCCATGCGGGACTGATCAAAGACAACATGGTCTGCCAATATTGCAACGACCTGAACTGGTACCTCGCCGACGGCAACAAGATCACCCGGCTGGGCGTCGCCAGCGGCAGCACTCCCCAGGCATGGTTCACCGCGCCTAAGGGTAATGTGACGGCCATGATGTCCGACCCGGCCCTGAACCGCCTGCTGGTGGCCACATGGGACGGCACGAAGGGTTACATCTACACCATCAGCATGACTTCGGCCAACACTACGACGGATAATAATGTGATCGAACTCGACCACAAGATCGTGTCGATGGCCGCCACGGGTACCTGGAAATTCTAAACGGCCAATTGGATAACAGATGAAAAAGATCATTGCATTCCTGTTTTTCGCGGCAGTGGCGTTGCAGGGCATCGGCCAGGAGGGGACCGTTTTCCGCGACCTCGCGTTCGACCGGGCTTTGGCCGCCGCCAAAGCCGAAGGCAAATACCTCTTCGTGGATTGTTATACGGAGTGGTGCGGCCCCTGCAAAATGATGACCCGCGACGTGTTTCCCACCAGGGAGGTCGGCGACTATTTCAATCCCAAATACGTCTGCGTCAAATATGATATGGAGAAGGGCGAAGGCCCGGCGCTGAGTGCGCGCTTCGGGGTGAATGTGTTTCCCACGTTCCTGATCCTGGACGGTGACGGGGAGTTATTGCATCGGTTTGCGGGCGGCGGCCGCGGGCAGGAGTTTATCGCCCGGGTCGAGGAGTCGTTTGATCCGGACAAGGCGGTCGCCGCGCTGGACCGCCGTTTCCGGGCCGGGGAACGCACCCCTGAGTTCCTGAACCATTACCTGGAGGTGCTCGAAAAGTCCTACGCCCCGGGACAGGACAAGGTTTCCGCCGCGCTGATGGCCCTTGTGCCGGACGATGAGAAAATATCTGAAAAATACTGGACGAAGATATACAGCGACCTGAACCATGCGCCGGTGGGATCGGAATGCGAGCGTTTCCTGGAGGCCAACAAGGCGGCATTCGATGCGCTGATAGGCAAGGATAAAGTAGATTCCGCGATCTATTTCAAGTATCTCAATTACTACGGGGCGGTGCTGGTGTTCGACATGCCGATGCCGGCCGACCCCGTTCGCCTGAACCCGGACCTGGACGTGGCGGGGATCGACGAGTTGATCGTCATGGATGCGGCGATGTTCGCCGGGACGGGCAGCGATATCGATGCGTTGCTTGGATTGTTCGCCGGGAAGGCGGAAAAGATCAAACCCTCCATGGCCCAGATCGTGGCGGCGATGGACAAGATCATCGTGAAAAAAGGGTCGGACGGACAGCAGCAGCGCTGGAAGGAACTTTCGGCGCCTCACCGCAAGCCGGCCGGAGCGTAACCCTTGTATTGTCATGCACATACCGTCCGGTGCGAGTCCATCTCGCACCGGACGGTACGGTTTTTTCCCCTAAGGTATTTGTATCTCGGAAAATAATAATAATTTAGCCTATTATTATCATGCGAATGGATGCAACAGCCCGGGATAAGGAAGTGAGGATCGCCGCGCAATTGAAAGCGGGCGATCCGGCGTGCATGAAGGCGGTTTTCGATAACTACCATCATGGGCTTTGTATGCGTGCGATGCGTTACCTCTCCTCGTGGGAAGACGCACGCGATGTGGTGCAGGGCGTGCTGGTGTCGTTCTGGAAGAATTGGTGCGGCCGTGAATTCCACGGATCTATGCAGGCCTACCTGTCAGTCGCGGTGGTCAAGGCATCGCTCAAGGTGCTGCGTGACAGCGGGAAATTCCGGTTCGTGGCGATGGAGCGGCAGCTTGCCGAGGTCATGTCGGAGTTGGATGATGCCGATGCGGAATTCGTGGAACGCCTGCGCGAGCGTGTGGCCGCATGTGTCGCCGCACTGCCCGAAAGCCAGCGCAACGTATTGGCGGGGATCGTCTTCGGAGGCAAGGCCTATAAAGAGGTGGCTGCAGAACTGGGGATCTCGCTCAATACGGTGAAGACCCACTATGCCCGCGCGCTGAGGGCCGTCCGCGAACAAATGGATGCCGACGGGGTCCTGCTCCCGTCGCTCAAAAAGAACAGCAGCCCGGACGCGACGGTCCTGCTGCTGTTCTTCGCGGGATAATGAAACGCGGGTTTCGGATACACAGGATCATGCGCGGGTAATCCATGATATTCCTGGTCGCTTATCCGAAACCCACGTCAATCTCCGCGGGTAAAAAACCCTGCCGCTTTGGTTATCCATGCATGGTGGGTTTCCTGCTCGCGGTCCGGCATAGTTCGCAGGCGACCTTTGCCCTCGCCCGCAGCGTCGGTTGCGGCGATCCTGCCCATATCTCCAGCGGCTGCGGGGGTGGGGATCGGAAATTTCGGGCCGCGGGAGATGGCTATTGTCTGGGGCAATAGCCATCTTTACAATACCCATAGCATGCTGCGGGGCTCTTTATTGAAATTCATCTATTTGCCGATCAACTCGACACTGCGGCGGATGAAATTGGTGAGGTTTTCGCCTTTGAGCATACCGTTCGACAGCAGGGCGAGGTCTACCAACTGTTTGACCAGTTTGTTTTCGGAGCCGATCTCACGCAGGCGGACCGAGCGTTCGCCGCGCAGGCCGGCTGCTTTCTCAGAGAGCGCATCGCGTTCGGCACGCTGCTCTTCGGTCAGGTCGGCTTCCTTTTTGTCTTTGATTTCATCGGCGAACATCGCTTCGGCCTGCTGTGCGGCGTCGATCTTCTTATTGACGCTCTTGAGTTTATCGCCATAGGTGTCTTCGACCTGTCCGAGGATATCGATCACCAGCGGGTGGTTGCCGTTCACGGCGATGGTGAAATTGTCAGGCATCTGGCCGTAAAACTGGCCCATCCCGCCGCCGCCCATGGCAGCCATGTCTTTCATGCGGCGCATATACTCGTCGCGCGTGATGACCACCGGGTCGTCCGTGGCGCCCATGGCTTCGAACTCGATGTTGTAGTGCACCTTGTCGTCCGCAGGCAACTGGGATTCGAACACCGGGCGCAGCAATTCCTGCTGTACGCTGCTCAGGGCCATGGTCTGGGGCTGTTCCTTCTGGATGAGCTTGTCGATCACGTCCGAATCCACGCGCACGAAACGCGTCCCCTGGTTTTTATGCTCGAACCAGCCGATGAAATGGTTGTCCAGCTGGCCGTTCATCTCCAGCACGTCGTAACCGCGGCCCAGGGCGGCCTCCACGAAGCTGTGCATCCCGACCTTGTCGTTGGTGTAGAGGTAGATCACCGAGTCGTTCTTGTCGGTTTGCTGTCCGGCGACGGCATCGGCATATTCCTTGAGGGTGAAGTACTTGCCTGTCGTATTTTTAAGCAGGGAGAAATCGGCGGCTTTCTCGGCGAATTTTTCATCGGTGATGATGCCGTACTGGATGAAGATTTTCAGGTCGTCCCATTTGGCTTCGTAGGCGGCGCGGTCGGCGGCGAACAACTCGGCCAGGCGGTCGGACACCTTGCGGGTGATGTAGCTGGAAATCTTCTTGACGTTCGAGTCGCTTTGCAGGTAGCTGCGCGACACGTTCAGCGGAATGTCCGGCGAGTCGATCACCACGTGCAGCAGCGTGAGGAACTCCGGCACGATGCCTTCCACGGAATCCGTAACGAATACCTGGTTGCTATATAGCTGGATCTTATTCTTTTGTATCTCGAAATTATTACGGATCTTCGGGAAATAAAGGATGCCGGTGAGGTTGAACGGATAGTCGATGTTGAGGTGGATGTGGAACAGCGGTTCGTCGGCGGCAGGATAGAGCACGCGGTAGAATTCGTCGTATTCCCCAGGCTTGATATCAGCCGGTTTGCGCGTCCATAAAGGGTTGGTGTCGTTAATGATATCGTCCTGCCCGGTTTCGGTCCATTTGCCGTCCTTCCACTCCTTTTTCTTGCCGAAAGCGATGGGCACGGGCAGGAAACGGCAGTATTTCGTGAGCAGTTCGCGGATGCGCCCTTCGTCGGCGAATTCGGCGTTGTCCTCCGAAATGTGCAGGATCACGTCCGTACCCCGGCGGCGCGGCGCGGCGCTCTCTTCCAGGGTGTATTCGGGCGTGCCGCTACAGGTCCACAGCATGGTCTGCGCACCTTCCTTATAGGACGCAGTGAGCAGTTCCACCTTGTCCGACACCATGAAAGACGAGTAGAAACCCAGCCCGAAATGGCCGATGACCGCCTGGTTCTTGTATTTTTCCATGAACTCCTCGGCGCTCGAGAAAGCGATCTGGTTGATGTACTTATCGACCTCGTCGGCGGTCATGCCGATCCCCGCATCCGAGATGGTGAGGGTGCGTGCGGCCTTGTCGAGCGAGATGCGGATCGCCAGGTCGCCCAACTCGCCCTTGAATTCGCCGATCGAGGCGAGGGTTTTCAACTTCTGGGTCGCATCCACCGCATTGGACACCAGCTCGCGCAGGAAAATTTCGTGGTCCGAGTAGAGGAACTTCTTGATGATGGGGAAGATATTTTCGGTCGTTACCCCGATCTTGCCGTTTTGCATAGTTATGTAGTTTTATGATGGTCTGTACCGGTTTTATCAATTAATGTGCCATCGCCCGCCGGCTGACATTTTGTCACGACCGGGCATGAAAAAGGGGCTGCGACACTGCCACAGCCCCTTTCTCGTTCAGTCCTGTTTACAGGAATGCCAGCACGGTCTCTTCCAGTTTGGTGGCCGAGAACGGTTTGGCGAGGATGTCGTTGCATCCGCTTTCGAGCGCCCATTGCTGTTCCATGTAGAAGGCGTTGGCCGTGATGGCGATGATCGGCACGCGGGGCGACATCGACCGGATCTTTTTGGCCGCATCGAGCCCCGACATCACCGGGAGCTGCATATTCATGATCACCATTGAAGGCTTCTCCAGCACGAACATATTGACCGCTTTTTCGCCGTCCGGAGCCCATACGATATCGGTATTTTCAAAGGCTTTTTCAAGCACCGACCGGATGAACCCGAATTCTTCCTGCGACTCTTCGGCCACCAGGATGTGCCTGCGTATTGAGCATGTATTGGGGACCACACCGCCGGTGCGGAACGGGATCGTGAACGAAAACGTGCTTCCTTTGCCCACTTCCGATTCGGCCCAGATCGTCCCGCCGAGGCGTTCCACGAGGCTTTGGCTGATGGCCAGGCCCAGCCCGGTGCCTTTGGCCCGTTCGTCGACCTTCTCGAAACGGTTGAAGATCTTGCCCAGGTTCTTGGCTGGGATGCCCGTCCCGGTGTCGATGACCGAGAACCTAAGGTAAGGCTCCTCGATCTCCAGCTGCAGGGTGATGTGGCCTTGCCTGGTATGTTTCACGGCGTTCGAGATCAGGTTGAACAGGATCTGCGTCACGCGGTTATGGTCCGTGAGCGTCCATATTTCGCCTTCGGGGCGTTCGACGCGGAATTCCACCCCTTCGTCCATTTTAAAACGGTGGGTGGTTTCCACCTCGGTGATGAGCCGGTTGATATCGGTTTCTTCGAATTTGATCTCGCACATTCCTGATTCGATGCGCGACAAGTCGAGGATATCGTTGATCAGTTGCAGCAGCAGGTTGTTGTTGTTGCGGATCACTTCCATGTATTCGGCCCTCGTGGCGGGGTCGTCTTCTGCGGCCACCACTTCCGTAAAGCCGACGATCGCATTGAGCGGCGTACGTATCTCATGGCTCATGTTGGCCAGGAACGCCGATTTCATGCGGTCGGCCTCTTCGGCCCGCTTGCGGGCTTCGGTCAGCTCTTCCATGCGCCGGACGCGGTCGCCGATGTCATGGATCAGCGCGAATACCTGGTCGTTGTCATAGGGTACGATACGGGCCTGGAACCAATATTTGATGCCGTTGATCTCCAGGTAATATTCGATATGCCGCATCTGTCCCGTGCGCAGGCACTCGCCGATATTTTCCCGGTAAAGGGCGGTTACCTCGGGGGCGAATATCATGGCCCCGGACGACCCGATCAACTCTTCGCGCGTGTGAAGGAGCGACATGTGGTCGGGCATGATGATATCCTGGAAGATGAAATCCTTGTTGAATACGAAGATGAAGTCGGGCAACGTGTTGACCAGCTTATGGTATTTGTCTTTGAGTTCCCTGACCTTTGCGGCCAGTTGATGTTGCGTGTCTATGTGCTTCGATGTGGCCAGTATCCTGTTTTGTCCTTTCTCCGGACAGTAGAAATCGGTTTCGATCCAGGGGGCCTGGTCGCCGCCGGTTTTATACACGGCCGATTGCAGGGTTCCCGGTTGTGCGGCCGCTTTGCCGATGGCGTTGCGCAACGTTTCCCGGTATTGGAGATCTATGGCGTCGATAACCTGCGCAATATTGGTGAATGCGGTCGTTTTCCCGGGGACCGGGGACCGGCTGTTGATGATATGTATATCGCCCGAAACGATGTCTAATTCCCATATTCCGGTATTCCCGGCGGTCAGCATGGAAATGATGTGTCTTTCCCGATCGTCCCCGGGGCCACCGGCAATCGGCAGGCCGTTGTCAGATACCATCATTATTCAATTACTTTTATATAAAATCTGCCAATGTATGAGGCAAATATATAACATTATTCCAAAAAACGGCCGTGATGCGGCCGTTTTTTTTGTGAAAAAGACTCATTTTCCGTTTTATCGGACCGAATTCGGTATAGAATAGGCGAAATGACGCATTCTGCGCGGCCGGATGGCATGGTCGCGTTTGTCGTTCAGTGTGATGCGGACCGGGTCTACGGCCTGTCGGAAGGGATGTCGTCGGTGATGCGCAGGGCGAGTCGCGAGGTCTGTTCACCGATGTCGTAGCGGGGAT
>JAVBNK010000147.1:0-6170 GCA_031551595.1 Rikenellaceae bacterium
CATCTGGTCGAGCGGAATGCCGTCGAACAGCACCTTCATGTCCTCCACCGAGCAGATCGACACCCCGGCTTTGCCCACGTCGCCCACCACGCGCGGGTGGTCGGCGTTGTAGCCGCGGTGCGTGGCCAGGTCGAAGGCCACCGAAAGGCCCTTCTGGCCCGAAGCCAGGTTGCGGCGGTAGAAGGCGTTCGACTCCCCGGCCGTCGAGAAGCCCGCGTACTGGCGGATCGTCCACGGGCGCATCACGTACATCGTGCTGTAGGGCCCGCGCAGGAACGGCGCGATACCGGCGGCATAGTTCAGGTGCTCCATGCCTTCCAGGTCGGCCGCGGAGTAGCTCCCGCCGACGGGGATCTGTTCGGCGGTGTGCCAGGTGTCCTGTGCGCACTTTTTGGCGCCGTCGCATTTCGCTGCGTCGCCCCCCTTATAAGATATATCTGAAAATTTTGCTCTCATTGTTCTTCGTTTTAATTGCAAAGGGTTGAATCCCCCCTCCGTTTGCGGCGTCTGCAAATTCACTTTCCGCGGCTACGGGGGTCGCATCGAAGATGCGGGCCGCGGAAAGTGGCGACTGACGGGCAGTCGCGGATCTGCTGCATGATGCCCTAAATGCCGAGTTCTTTCTGATAGTACTTCAGGGTTTCCAGCACATTGTTGCGCACCGAAATGAAGTTTTTGATGCCCTGGGTTTCCAGTTCGGGCTGCGAGGCGGGCGCGCCGGCCACCACGAAGATCGCCTTGTCGCCCAGCAAGGCTTTGGCCTGCGGGGCGAGCGTGGCGTAGTCGTCGTCCGCGGCGCAGATCACCACGATCTCGGCTTTCGACGCCAGCGCAGCCTTCACGCCTTCTTCGACCGATGCGAAGTAGGTGTTATCCACCACGTCGATGCCCGCGCAGGCGAAGAAGTTGCAGGAGAACTGCGCCCTTGCGCGTGCAAACGCCAGCTGGCCGCAGGTGAGCATAAAGGCTTTGGGCGCACGGCCGCTGCGGTCGGTGCGCAGGCGGAGCTGCTCGAACGCCATCGCCCCGCGGTAGGGCTTCAGCACGCGGGCATCCGGCGCCGGGGCGCTGCATTTGCACGAGCAGCCGCTGCCCGGGATCACCGTCGCTTCGGTCACGTCCTTGTCGGCCTTCTCGGAGAAATTCGGAAACTGGTTCGTACCCAGCAGCGTGCGGCGGCGGGTCGCGATCTCCTGGTCTTTCTTCGCCGCGGAGGCTTCCACCTGGTCCTGGATGAACCCTGCCTGGAACGCAGCCATGTAACCGCCTTTGGCTTCGACCTCTTTGAAGAGGTTCCAGGCCTGCCCGGCGATGCTTGCGGTGAGGTTCTCGATATAATAGGAACCGCCGGCGGGGTCGGCCACCTGGTCGAAGTGCGACTCGTATTTCAAAAGCAGCTGCACGTTGCGGGCGATGCGCGAGCCGAACTCCGTCGCCGGGCGGATCGCCGCGTCGAACGGCAGCACCTCCAGCGAGTGCACCCCGGCGATGGCGGCGCTCATGGCCTCCGTCGTGCCGCGAAGCATGTTCACATAGGGGTCGTAGGCGGTCATGTTCCAGCGCGAGGTGACGCCGTGCAGGTGCATCTTTTCGGCGCACTCCGTGGCGGGCTTATATTCCTTGACGATGTTGGCCCACAACATGCGTGCGGCACGGATCTTGGCCATCTCCATGAAGTAGTTGGCCCCTACCGACATCGAAAACCGGATCGTTTTGGCCGCCTGGTCCGCGGTCAGTCCCGCGTCCATCAGGCGCACCAGGTACTCGTGGCCCACGGCCAGCGTGAAGGCCAGCTCCTGGACGATGGTCGAGCCGCTGTCGCCGAACATCTCCCCGCCGACCCCTGCGAAACGCATCCTGAGGCCATCGGCCTGTTTGGCCAGGGCGGCTATCTGTTCCATGCACTTGCTGCCGTCGGCGGAACAGCCGAAAGCGCCTTTTTTCGAAAGGCAGTTCATATAGGGGTCGATCACGAACGAGGCATGCACCTCTTTGCCCGCTTCGCCCATCGCGTGTACGCGGGCGATCATCAGCCCTGCGATCACGGCGGCGGCGTGGTTGCCGCTGAATACGACCGGGGTTTTCTGCAGGTCGATGCCTTTGAGCAGCGCGTCCAGCTGGGCGGCCGTGAATTCCTTGCCCTTAATGCTGAAACCGAGCGATCCGGTGCCTGCGGCGAGGGCCCTGAGGGCCTCGGCGTTGGCCTTTTCGGGCGACTCGACGGCGATGGTCTGGTGGACTTTCCACGCATTGCACGCCCTGGTGCCGCGTACGAACGGGAATTCGCCCGGGGCGGCGCCCATGAAACCTATTCCGGCGAGGTCTTCGGCACGGTAGTAGGGGCGCACCTCGAAACCTTCGCCGGTCTGCCAGATGAGTTTTTTACGGTAGTCCGCCCCCTTCAGGTCGGCCGTAATCACCTCTTCCCACTTCTCCGTCGGGACGGGCGGGAATTGCTCGAACAGCTTTTGTTCCTTTTGTTTTGACATAGTATGATGGATTTATAGTTGATTCCGTACAATCGTACAAAGGTAGGTTTTTTTTATTTAGGGCCGGCCATCCGCCGCCCGAATTGCACGTTTTTCTACTCTTCGGGAATGCGCGGCGTGCAATGTCCGGAGAAATTCGTAACTTTGCGTTCCATGTCGAACCCGATAGATCATATGCCACTGATCGTTGCGCTGTTGCTGATGCTCGCATTCGCACGTATGCTCGGCGAAGTATTCGAACGTTTCCGCCAGCCGTCGATGGTCGGCGAGATCATCGCAGGCATCATCCTGGGTCCTTCGCTGCTGGGATGGGTGGGCTACACCCCCGACATACGCGCCATCTCGGACCTGGCCGTGCTGATGCTGATGATCTACGCCGGCCTGGAGATCAAAATCGACGATATACGCGAATCGGTGCGCGGCCGGAAAATGTGGATCGCCATCCTGGGATTCTGCATCCCGTTCGTGTCGGGCATCCTGCTCGGGCAGGCGTTCGGCCTGAGCAGCCTGCTGGCCATCTTCCTGGGGCTGTGCATCAGCATCACCGCCCTGCCCGTCAGCGTGCGCATCCTGATCGACCTGGGGAAACTCAACAGCACCGTGGGACAGCATATCCTTTCGGCCGCCGTGTTCAACGACGTGCTGGCGCTGCTGGTGCTCGGCGTGGTGCTCAACCTTAACACCATCGACACGGGTTCCTCGGTGGCGCAGGTGCTGGCCGACGTGGGGCTGACCGTGCTCAAGCTGCTGGCATTCCTCGGCGTACTGATCCTGACCTATAAAGCCCTGTCGTACCTCAGGCGGCGGTTCAGCGAAACCGCCCAGACCGTCGCACGCTGGCTGGACTTCCTCAGGGGACGCGAATCGACCTTCGCCGTGGTGATGATCTTCGTGCTGATCTTCGCCTCGCTGGCCGAACTGGGCGGGCTGCATTTCATCGTGGGGGCCTTCTTCGGAGCCATTCTCATCCCGCAGGAACTGATCAGCCGCGAACGCATGACCGGCGTGGTGTCGACCACCTCGACCATCACGATGGGCTTCCTGGCCCCGATCTTCTTCGCAGGCATCGGCGTCGAGTTCAACCTGTTCGCCATCGAGGACCTGTGGCTGATGGCGGCGATCGTCGGGGTGTCGTTCGGATCGAAGATCCTGGGCGGCTATGTGGCCGGGCGCATCGCGGGTTACTCCCCCGCCAAATCGACCACCATAGGCATCGGCCTGAACGCCCGCGGCATCATCGAGCTGGTGATCGCCAACATCGCCCTGAGCAACGGATTCATCGACATCGCCCTCTTCTCGATCCTGGTGCTGATGGGGCTGGTCACCACCCTGGCCACGCCGCTGTTGCTGGGACATGGCTTCCGGCGCCTCGAAAGAAGGGGCGAACAGTGCTGAAAATCCCGGGCGAACAGCGCCTGAAATCCTGCCCGATTCCTATGTATAATTTCTAAAACCCGCCTGAAACAGGCCTGGGGGTTGCAATTATATTATTTTTTGCGTATCATTGCAGTAAGATAGACGCTATCTCAATACAAATATTTATCATATAGCCATGAGAAAACGAATTATAGCGCTCTGCGCATCAGTGATCTGCGTACTGATAGCGCTTCCCGGATGCGGCGAAAGATATGTGGGCGCGGAACGGCTTCCCGAACGGGCCAAAGAGTTGCTGAGCAGGTTCTATCCCGAGGAAACGGTGGTTTCCGTGGAAAAGGAGGGCTGGCTGAAAGGATACGAGGTCATTCTCAAGAACGGTACCGAGCTCTCTTTCCGCCGTAACGGGGAACTTGCGTCGGCCGAGGCCGCACGCGACAGGATGCTTCCCTGGACCCTGGTCGAAGAGGTGCTTCCGCAGGCCGCCTGCTCCTACATCGAACAAAATTACCACGATTCAGGGGTCAAGTCGGTCGATGCCGACCGCCGCCGGTATGAAGTCGCCGTCGCCATCCAGGGCATGGAGCTGGTATTCGACCGCAACGGCAAATACCTGGGCGCAGACAAATAACCATGTACCGTAACCTGGGTGATTTCGTCGCCGTCCTGGAACGGCACGGCCAGTTGCGCAGGATCGCCGCGCAGGTCGATCCCGTACTGGAAATCGCCGAAATCACTGACCGGGTGTCGAAAACCCCGGGCGGGGGTCCCGCGTTGCTGTTCGAAAATACGGGCACGGGCTTCCCGGTGCTGACCAACATGACCGGCTCGGCCCGGCGCATCGCCCTGGCGCTGGGTGTGGACGGGCTGGACGATATCGCGCATCGCATCGGTGCGCTGCTGGGTGCGCTCACTTCCCCGAAAGAAACCGTTTACGAAAAACTGCGGATGCTGCCGTTGCTGGGCGGGATGTCGCGCTGGCTGCCCGTCACGTCGCGCCGCCGGGGCGAATGCCAGCAGGTGGTGCTGGAAGGGGACGATGCGCGGCTGTCTGTGCTGCCGGTGCTGAAGTGCTGGCCCCACGACGGCGGGCGGTTCGTCACCCTGCCCATCGTATGCACCGCAGACCCCGATACCGGTGTGCGCAATGCGGGAATGTACCGTATGCAGGTTTTTTCCGACCGCACCACGGGGATGCACTGGCACCTGCACAAAACGGGCGAGCGCCACTACCGCGCCGACGCCCGGCGCGGCGAACGGATGCCGGTAAGCGTCTGCCTGGGCGGCGACCCGGCCTACACCTATGCCGCCACCGCCCCCATGCCCGATAACATGGACGAATGGCTGCTGGCCGGTTTCCTGCGGCGGCGTCCGGTCAGGCTGGTCAAATGCCTGACCAATGACCTTTATGTCCCTGCGGACTGCGATTTCGTGATCGAGGGATGGGTCGATCCGGCCGAGGCCAAAGCGATCGAAGGCCCCTTCGGCGACCACACGGGTTTCTACTCGCTCGAAGACCTTTATCCCGTATTCCATATCGAGGCCATCACCCATCGCCGCGATGCGATCTATCCGGCCACCATCGTCGGCATACCGCCCCAGGAAGACGCCTATATCGCCCGGGCGACCGAAAAAATATTCCTCGCCCCGATCCGCATGGCCCTCCAGCCCGAGGTGCGCGACCTGTATATGCCCTCGGAAGGAGTGGCCCACAACATCGCCGTGGTCAACATCGAACCGACGTATCCCGGCCAACCTTTCAAGGTGGCGGGTGCGCTGTGGGGCGCGGGACAGATGATGTTCAACAAGATGATGCTCGTCACGGCTACGGACGGCGATGTGCGCGATCCTTCGGTCCTTGCCCCATTGCTGCGCAGGGTGCGCGTCCCGGAGTGCGTCACCTTCTCGAAAGGCGTGCTCGATGTGCTCGACCATGCGGCTGCCGTTACAGGGACGGGCGGCAAGGCGGCCCTCGACGCCACACAGCCCGGGGAAGCCCGCCCGGTGCGCCTGCCCGCACGGTTCGCGATGTGCGGGAGCGTGGAAGGGGCCGACGCTTCGGTCGCGGCGGAGTGGGGTGCGCTTTTCGTCTTTGCGCAACCCGGCGCGGCCGTGGATATTCCCGCATTCATGGCCGCCAATGCCGTCGATGGCGTCAATTTTGTTATTCTCGTCGACGCGGCGGCCTCGGGACTCACGCCGGGCGAAATCGTTTGGCTCGCCGCCGGGGATTGCGACCCGGTGCGTGATATGCGCGTGTGCGGCGATTATCTCATTGCCGACGGCCGCACCAAACTGCCCGGCCTT
>JAVBNK010000076.1:0-7394 GCA_031551595.1 Rikenellaceae bacterium
GCCCCGGTGTTCTTCGGCAGCGCGGTCAACAACTTCGGGGTGCGCGAATTGCTCGACTGCTTCATCCGCATCGCCCCGCAACCCCGCCCGGCCACTACCGAACAGCGTGCCGTGCAGCCCGAAGAGGCGAAAATGACCGGTTTCGTGTTCAAGATCCACGCCAACATGGACCCCAACCACCGCGACCGCATCGCTTTCCTGAAGATCTGCTCCGGGGTGTTCGAACGCAACAGGAATTACCTGCATGTGCGCAGCGGCAAGCAAATGAAATTCAGCTCGCCCAACGCCTTCATGGCAGAAAAGAAGTCGATCGTCGACTTCGCCTACCCGGGCGACATCGTGGGCCTGCACGACACCGGGAATTTCAAGATCGGCGACACGTTCACCGAAGGCGAAAGACTCAAATTCACCGGAATCCCCTCGTTCTCACCCGAACTGTTCCGTTATATCGAGAATGCCGACCCGCTGAAATTCAAACAACTGGCCAAAGGCGTGGACCAGCTCATGGACGAAGGCGTGGCGCAGCTGTTCACCATGAAAATGAACGGCCGCAAGATCATCGGGACGGTCGGGGCGCTGCAATTCGAAGTGATCCAGTACCGCCTCGAACACGAATACTCGGCCGCCTGCCGCTGGGAACCCGTGCAGGTCCACAAAGCCTGCTGGATCGAGTCGGAGAATGCCGCCCAGCTGGACGATTTCCGCAAACGCAAATACAACAACCTGGCTACGGACAAACACGGCCGCGAGGTGTTCATGGCCGACACGTCCTACGCCCTGCAGTTGGCCATCGAGAAATTCCCCGACATACGCTTCCTGTTCACCGCCGAATTTTAAGGCGTGCCGACACGGACGGTCGCGCCCCAGGGTTTGTCCGGAAGATTTTCTTTTCAGCTAATTTTCAGGCACAAAATATTGTTATTCAGTTTTTTTTCGCATATTTGCGGAACATTAGGATGCGCCCCGGGCAAGTGCGGGTAAACCGGCCTCGCCTTTCGGCCTTTCTTATTTATTCTGTTAATTATGAACCCTTTCACATAAAATACCGGAAATGTCCAATTCGAATCAAATCGGTGCGGAAACACTCCAAATAGTCCTCGATAATACCCAGGCGTTGGTATATGCCCATGACGTGGAAACGCATGAGATCATTTTCGCCAACAAGGCCCTCAAATCGGGATACCCGTTCGAAATCGAAGGCCGTAAATGCTGGGAAGTGCTCGGCAATTTCGGCAAACCCTGCCCCTACTGCAAACTGGGCGAGATGCTTAAAAAGCCCGTCGGCGAACCCCTGATCTGGGAAAATTACAACCCGATGATGGGCGCATGGCTCCAGATGAACGATTCGATCGTCACCTGGCCCAACGGACGCAAGGCGCACCTGGTCACCGTTACCGACATTTCGAAAGTCAAAAAAAACGAAGAGGCCCTCAAGGAATACAGGGACAGCCTCGAAGCGCTGCTCGCCGCAAAAACCGAAAGCGAAGAGATGCTGCGCGCCATGAGCGACAACCTTTCCGGAAGTTTCGTGTTCCAGCTCGTCGAAGAGGACGGGCCCCTGCCCACCATAAAATATATGAGCAAAGGGGTCGAATCGATCTGCGACATGACCGTCGAGGAACTGGGCGAAAACCTCCTCCCGCTGCTGTCGAAATTCCACCCCGAAGATATCGAGCGAATCCAGCATACGGCCCTCACGAAAAAAGCGTTCTCGCTCGAAGCACGCTATATCATGCCCCGCAGCGGCAAGATCAAGTGGCTCATGTTCTCCGAAATCCCCCGTACGAACAAACAGGGACAGGTCGTGTGGGACGGCATCGCCGTGGATATCACCGCCTCGAAGCAGCAGGAACAATCGCTGCTCGAATACCAGAAAAAACTCGAAGTGCTCCTGCGCGAAAAAAGCGAAAGCGAAGAGATGCTCCGCGCGATGGGCGACAACCTGCCGGGCAGCTTCATTTTCCAATTCTCAGGCGCGATGCACGACCCCGCCCCGTCGAAGGTGGGCTACATCAGTAAAGGCGTCGAATCGGTCTGCAACGTCCCGGCCGCAGAGGTCATGAAGGATATCCGCAAGTTCATCGAGGTGTTCGACGACGAGGTGCATAAAACCCTGCAACGGCAAATCATGCTCGGGCTGCCGTTCTCGGTCGAAACCAAACTCAAACCCCGCAGGGACGGCGAAGAAAAATGGGTGATGCTCTCGGGCATCCCGCGTTTCACGTCGCAGGGCACGGCGGTGGTCGACGGCCTGGCGATGGACATCACGGCACGTAAAAAAATGGAGGACGCCCTGCAAAAATCGCAGCAGGAATTAATGCATAACGCACGGCTGCTCAACGAGATCAGCGCCAATATGGCCAATTGTGCCATCTACCGCACCCACCTCAACCCCGAGGGACACATCGAACTCGACTATGCCAGCGAGCAGATGGAACAGATCACGGGCTACACCATCGAACAACTCCAACAGGATCTCAAGCTGTTCTTCGGCAACATATACGCCGACGACCGGGCGACCATCCTGCCCCGGATCACCGCCACCACGGGCAGCACCGGAAACGAAGTGACCGAATTCCGCTACGTGAAAGACAACCAGATGAGGTGGTACCGCCTGCAATCGAACGGCATTGCCGTCGACGGCCAGCTCTACCGCGACGGCATCATCATCGACATCACCGAACAGAAACGCTTCGAAACACAACTCATCAAGGCCCGCGACAAAGCCGAAGAGTCCGATAAACTCAAATCGACCTTCATCGCCAACATGAGCCACGAAATACGCACGCCGATGAATGCGATCATCGGTTTCCTCGATTTCATGATGGCCGAAGACGACATCCCGCGCGATATGCAGAAGGAATACATGCGCATCGTGTCGGACAACGCCAACCAACTCCTCAAGCTGATCGGCGACATCCTCGACATCTCGAAGATCGACGCCGGGCAGATGCGCATCATCCCCGAGGAAACCAACATCAACGTGCTGTTGCAGGACCTCCGCTCATCGTTCCTGGCGACGTCCGCCGTCAAGCAGGACGTGGAACTGATCGCACAACCCATCGAAAACGGCGACAACACGACGTTCACCGTAGACAATGCGCGCCTGCGCCAGGTGCTCAACAATATGGTCGGAAACGCCCTGAAATTCACCGATTCCGGATATGTACGCTTCGGGTACGACGTCACGGACAGCGGGCTGTCATTCTTCGTGGAGGACACCGGCATAGGTATCTCGGAACAAAAACTCAAAGACCTCGGGCGCCCGTTCCAACAATTGCACGACCAATCGCTGGCCGCAAAATACGGCGGTACGGGCATCGGCCTGGCCATCTCGCTCAACCTGATCAAGCTGATGGGCGGCACGTTCAGGGTGGATTCCGAAATGGGCAAAGGTTCGCGTTTCGAATTCGTCATCCCATGCCAGGAAATCGGCGAGAAGCACCCCCTTACCGACCAACCCGCCGTCAGCCAGCCCGGACATGACAACCAGCCGGTCTACGACCTTGCGAACCGTACGCTGCTCATCGCCGAGGACATGGAATCGAGCATGGGCTACCTGCGCACGATGCTCGAACGCAGCAACGCCACGATCATCACCGCCTACGACGGCAGCGAAGCCGTCCAGGCCGTGATCGACAATCCGCAGATCGAAATGGTGCTGATGGACGTGCGTATGCCCGGGATGGACGGCCTCGAAGCCACCATGAATATCAAAGAGATCAGGCCCGAACTGCCTGTGATCGGCCAGACGGCTTTCTATACCTCGGAAGACAAGGAATGTATGGCCGCGGCAGGGTTCGACGACTACCTCTCCAAGCCCGTCAACCGCATCGACCTGCGCGAAAAGATCGACCGGTACCTCCCTCTGAAACATTAAAGAACCCCGCCGCAACCCCGGTTTGGGCCTTTTTTCGGTTGCACGGCAGCGGAAAATTGCGTACATTCGTACCCGGACTACTAACGTGAGGGAACCATGAAGAAAATAATTGTAATTCTGGGCATTGCGCTGCTGGCGCTATCCTGCGCCGCGTTCAACATGACATCGACCGTCAAAAAGCTCGAACCGGGAATGGGCGAAAACCAGGTCGTCGGCATGATGGGTACGAGTTATAGTGTCGTTTTTGCCGACTCATTCGTACGCGTGCTGATGTATACGAATCCCTTAAGCGGAACGCGCTACCGGCTGACCTTTACGGGCGGCAGGCTGTCGTCCATCGAAACCAACCCAATCGATCATCCGCATCATTAATCCCGGCGGCAGTCAGTTTTTTAGCGGAGCCAGGGTTTCCCGCTAAAATTTTCACATCCATGCGAAAAAGAACAGGACGCGGGGCACACCGGCCACACGAGGCAGGGGGATTTCCGTATTATTTCCTTATCTTTGCAGAAGATAGGATGCGGCTCGGGCAAATTTCAAGCAAGCTTGATTTGCCGCCCGCCTTTCACTATATTTGCGCTCTATTGACATTCACTCCGTATTCTTATGAACGTACTCGAACTCAGCGAACAGGAACAACTCAGACGACAATCGCTCGAACAACTCAGGGCACTGGGCATCGACCCCTTCCCCGCCGCAAAATATGAAGTGACGGCCACCGCCGCACAGATCCATAACGAATTCGACGCCGCCAAAGGCAACTTCAGCGACATCGCGATCGCCGGACGCATCATGTCGCGGCGCATCATGGGCAGCGCCTCATTTTTTGAGATCCAGGACCATACGGGACGTATGCAGGTCTACCTGCGCCGCGATGACATCACCCCTGAAGGCCGGGAGCCGGTGTTGTACAACACCGTGTTCAAGAAACTGCTGGACATCGGCGATATCGTGGGCGTGCGCGGAAATGCGTTCATTACCCAGACCGGCGAACTGTCGGTCCACTGCCGTGAATTCACCCTGCTCAGCAAGGCCATACGCCCCCTGCCCATCGTCAAGGAGAAGGACGGCCAGACGTACGACGCCTTCACCGACCCCGAGGTGCGCTACCGCCAGCGGTATGTCGACCTGGCGGTCAATCCCCATGTGCGCGAGGTGTTCGTCAAACGCGCCCGGATCATCGCCACGATGCGCCAATTCTTCAACGAGCGCGGATACCTCGAAGTCGAAACCCCCATCCTGCAACCCATCCCCGGCGGGGCGGCCGCACGTCCCTTCATCACCCACCACAACACGCTGGATATGCCGCTGTACCTGCGTATCGCCAATGAGTTGTACCTCAAAAAACTGATCGTGGGCGGGTTCGACGGCGTGTATGAATTCGCCAAGGATTTCCGCAACGAGGGCATGGACCGCACGCACAACCCCGAATTCACCGTCCTCGAAATATACGTCGCCTACAAGGATTACCTCTGGATGATGGAATTCGTCGAGCAGATGCTGGAGCGCGTGGCGACGGCCCTGCACGGCACCACCGAAATCACGCTCGCCGGCCGGCAGATCAGCTTCAAAGCCCCTTTCCGCCGCCTGACGATGACCGACGCCATCCGCGAAAAGACCGGATTCGACATCACCGGCAGGTCCGAAGCGGAATTGCGCGAGGCCTGCAAAAAACTGGGCGTGGAGTGCGACGAAACGATGGGCAAAGGCAAATTGATCGACGCCATCTTCGGCGAGCATTGCGAGGGCGACCTGGTGCAGCCGACGTTCATCATGGACTACCCGATCGAGATGTCACCCCTGTGCAAGCGCCACCGCAACGACCCCGAACTGACGGAGCGTTTCGAACTGTTCGTCAACGGCAAGGAACTCTGCAACGCCTACTCCGAGCTCAACGACCCGATCGACCAGCTGGGGCGTTTCCAGGAACAGCTGCGCCTGAGCGAAAAGGGCGACGACGAGGCGATGTTCATCGACATGGACTTCGTGCGCGCGCTGGAATACGGCATGCCGACCTGCTCCGGGATGGGCATCGGCATCGACCGCCTGACGATGTTCATGACCGACCAGGCGTCGATCCAGGACGTGTTGTTCTTCCCCCAGATGCGCCCCGAAAAGAATGCCGTCAAGGATTCGGACGAGAAATTCATGGCTGCGGGCGTACCGGCCGGGTGGGTGCCCGTACTGCGCCGGATGGGCCACGAAACCGTCGAGAGTATGCGCAGGATCGCTCCCGGGAAGTTGTTCAACGACCTGTGCGGATTCAATAAGAAAAATAAACTGGGCCTCGCGAACCCTTCGGCCGACGACGTTAAACAGTGGACAGGCCAATCGTGATTGCCCGGGGTAATCGCGATATCCTGCGGTCCGGTATCCCCGATGCCGCCCCCGCGGCCGCAGGATGTAACAGCATTGATAAACGGGGCTGAAATTTTCACCTGCAAAAACCAACAGGCAATTATACACTGCTTTACACCGATTTGTTTTCCCGGCCTTTCACCCACCCCAGTGGCGCGATTGTCAACAAAGTTGCGCTTTGTGTTCCTCCTTCGCGCCCCGGTCATCCCGACGAGCCCGATCACCCTCGGCTTGGCGTAGGTTTACACCACGGGGCAGAGGCCACAGGTTGCCCGCCGACCCGGAAAACCGGCGGAGTGCAACAAGGCATATAATTCCCAACCCATAAACTGGATAGCATCATGAGAAGAAAAATCGTTGCAGGCAACTGGAAAATGAACACCACGCCCGTCGAAGGCGTGGCGTTGGCCAAAGAGGTCGCCGCAGGCCGCCGCACCGTTCCCGCCGATGTGGAACTGATCGTCGCGCCGCCCTTTACCCACCTTTCGGAAATCGTGCGCGCCACCCGCGGGACCGGCATCGCCGTAGCCGCCCAAAACTGCGCCGAACACGCGAAAGGAGCCTACACCGGCGAGGTTTCCGCCGGAATGATCGCCTCGCTGGGGGTGGAATATGTGATCCTGGGCCACTCCGAGCGCCGCGAATACTACGGAGAAACCGGCGCGACGCTCCTGCGCAAGATCGCCGAAGCGTATGCCCTCGGGCTCACGCCGATCTATTGCGTGGGCGAACGCCTCGAAGAACGCGAGGCCTCGCAGCATTTCGACGTGGTACGCCGGCAGATCGAAGAGGTGGTCTATGACCTGCCCGCCGAGCAGTTCGAGAAACTGATCGTGGCCTACGAACCCGTTTGGGCCATCGGCACCGGCAAAACCGCCACCGCTGAACAGGCGCAGGAGATCCATGCGTATATCCGGGAGGTGCTGCGCGCCAGATACGGTACTGCCGCAGACAAGACGCCTATCCTGTACGGGGGCAGCTGCAAGCCTTCGAATGCGGCTGAGATCTTCGCCAAACCCGACGTGGACGGTGGCCTGATCGGCGGCGCAGCCCTCGTGGCGGCCGATTTCCTGGCCATCGGGCAAGGGTTCGGGAAATAGTCTTCGGACCCCTATGAAAATGAGGCGGGCCTCCGGTTTGGAGGCCCGCCTCTTGC
>JAVBNK010000113.1:0-4950 GCA_031551595.1 Rikenellaceae bacterium
ACCACCGGTATCCCCAGGCCCGTCCGGCCCCAGAAATGAATAAAGAACACGTCGTCCTTCTTATGCGGCACCGTCACGGAAAATTTCCCCTGACGCACCTGCACGCTGTCCAGATAGCCGTCGAGCCCGGCGACATAGACCGTCGCGTCGTTCACGCCGCTCACATTGCCTTCGATGGCCGTCACACGCCCTCTGCCACAGGCCGCAAGCCCGCAAACCATCGCCGCATATATCCATTTTCGCATCTTCATAGTCAGACAAAGTTACGATTTTTTTCGCAAAACCATCACAGCCCGAAACCCGCGGAGGCTGTATCGAAGCCGAAAGCGGGATTTGGCAACACTTTGCCTTGTGTTCCTCCCTGCGGCCCGGCATAGCCTTGACCTCGCCCGCAGCGCCGGTTCGGCCCTCCGCCGGCTTCGGTCTGGCGGCCCGGCAACGCAAAGCCGGTCCCGACAATTGTAAATCTCCGCCGGAAAATCTATATTTGCATCCGTTTTGCAGGGTAACCGGCACCAGGACTTGTTCACGCGAATGAATTTCCTTACAGACATATTCCATTACGGCTTTATGGCCAATGCCCTGGCGGCATGCATCCTCTCGGGGATCGTGTGCGGCCTGGCCGGCGTGTACATCGTTTGCCGGCGCATGGTGTTCCTCAGCGGCGGCATCACCCACGCCTCGTTCGGCGGCATCGGCATCGCCTACTACCTGGGCGCCAACCCCATCCTCGGGGCGCTGGTGTTTTCGGTGCTTTCGGCGCTGGGCGTCGAGGCCGTGTCGCAGCGCGGACGGCTGCGCGAAGACTCGGCCATCGGCATCATCTGGTCCGTGGGCATGGCCATCGGCATCATCTTTATCTACCTCACGCCCGGGTACGCCCCCAACCTGATGAGTTTCCTGTTCGGAAATATCCTCACCGTCACGCGCACCGATATCATCTGCCTGGGCGCCCTGGCAGCGGTCACGGCCGCCGTCTTTTCACTGTTCATGCGCCCGGTGATGTACGTGGCCTTCGACGCGGCCTACGCACGCAGCCAGGGCGTCAGGGCGGCGGCGATCAACTATGCGATGTCGGTGCTGGTGGCGCTGGCGATCGTCTTCTCGATCCGCTCCGTGGGTATCATGCTGCTCATCTCGCTGCTTACGATCCCCGCCGTCACCGCCAACGCCATCACTCACGACTACCGCCGCATGTTCCCCTGGGCGGTAGGGATCGCCGTCGCGGGAAACATCGTAGGATTATACGTTTCGGCCACGCTCAACGTGCCCGCTTCGGCCGCCACAATATTTACCCTCACCGTTGGGCTTATTGCCGCAAAACTATTACCTTTGTGCGGCAAGCGGAAAAAACCGCACGCAACCCCCGCACGATGAAGACCATCTACCGTTTCGTACTGAAGTCCTACCTGGGCCCGATGGTGCTCACGTTCTTCATCGTGACGTTCGTGCTGGTGATGCAGTTCATGTGGCTGCACATCGACGAGTTGGTAGGCAAGGGCCTCGGCATGAACGTGATCGCCGAACTGATCTTCTATTTCGCCGTGTCGTCCATCCCCATGGGCCTGCCGCTCGCCACGCTGCTGGCCGCCATTATGACCCTGGGAAACCTGGGCGAGAATTACGAGTTGCTCGCCATGAAATCGGCCGGCATGTCCCTGCCCAGGATCACCAAACCGATCACCATCCTGGTGTCGGTCATCTGCGTGCTCAGTTTCTTCGTCGCCAACAACTTCGTCCCCTATGCCATCCGGCAGACCCAGGCCCTGATCTACGACATCCGCAACCAGAAGCAGACCATCGAATTCAAGGACGGCGTATTCTTCAACGGCATCCCCAACATGAGCATCCGGGTGGCCAGGCAGCATCCCGAAACGGGCCTGCTGACCAATATCCTGATCTACGACACGCGCGACATGAGCGGAAAAATGACCACCACACGCGCCGACTCGGGATATATCCGCATGTCGGACGATAAGAAATTCCTGCTTGCGACGCTCTACCACGGCGAAACCTACGAGGAAACCCGCAACTACCAATGGTACGACGCCAGCACCCTGCGCCGCCACATCTTCCAGCGGCAGGTAGGGGTGATCCCGCTCGAAGGGTTCGACTTCGCCCGCACCAACACCGACGCGTTCACCAACGGACAGACGCAGAACATCGTGCAGCTTTCGCACGGCATCGACTCGCTGGCCCACCTGAGCGATTCGACCAACACGCTCTCCTACACGCCGCTGATCCGCGACTACCTCTTCACGCGCGACACCACGCTGCTGGGCAATGTGCCCGATTCGACCCGCCGCGTGCTGGCCCTGCGGCACGATGCCAACCTGCTGGACTCGATCGCACGGATGGACGTGCACCAAAAGAAAGCGCTCTGGAACGACGCACGCAGCGTGGCGGCCAATTCGCGCGGATTTTTCACCTTCGACGAGGACACCGCCAAGCGCATCCTCAACGACCTGTACCGCTACCGCGTGGAATGGCACAAAAAACTGTCGCTGCCCGTGTCGATCATGATCTTCTTCCTGATCGGGGCCTCGCTCGGCGCCATCATCCGAAAGGGAGGCCTGGGGATGCCGATCGTGGTGTCGGTGATCTTCTTCGTGATCTACTACATCATCAGCATCACGGGCGAAAAACTCGCCCGCGAAGGCACCTGGTCGGCCTTTGCCGGGGTGTGGATATCCACGTTCATCCTGCTGCCGCTGTCGGTGTTCCTGACCTACAAGGCCACCCACGACTCCAACCTGTTCAACCCCGACTGGTACTTCTCCCGGATCAAAAAACTAAAAAATATCATAAAACCCAATGGAACACAAAAGACTGCTTAACACCGTAGAAGAAGCTATCGAAGATATCCGCGCCGGCAAAGTGCTGATCGTGGTCGACGATGAAGACCGCGAAAACGAAGGCGATTTCATCGTCGCCGGCGATAAAATAACCCCCGAGATCGTCAATTTCATGGCCACCCACGGCCGGGGGCTGATCTGCGCGCCGATTCCCGAAAGCCGCTGCGACCAGCTGAACCTGCCGCTGATGGTGGGCAACAACACCTCGCTGCACGAAACGCCGTTTACGGTGTCGGTCGACCTGCTGACCCAAGGTTGCACCACGGGCATTTCGGTGGCCGACCGCGCCAAGACCATCCGCGCACTGGTCGACCCCACGACCACGCCCGACGAACTGGGACGCCCGGGCCATATCTTCCCGCTGCGCGCCCGCGAACGGGGCGTACTGCGCCGTCCGGGACATACCGAAGCCGTCGTCGACCTGACGCGCATGGCAGGCCTCACCCCCGGCGGTGCGCTGGTCGAGATCATGAATGAGGACGGGACGATGGCCCGCCTGCCGCAACTGCTCGAAATCGCCAGGAAATTCGACCTTAAAATAGTGTCGATCGCCGACCTGATCGCCTACCGGCTGAAGTCGGATTCGATCATCATCAAGGGCGAAACCGTCGAAATGCCCACGCAGTGGGGTGATTTCAAACTCATTCCGTTCGTGCAGAAAAGCAACGGTATGGAGCACGCCGCCCTGATCAAAGGCGAATGGACCCCGGACGAGCCGGTGCTGGTGCGCGTACACTCGTCCTGCATCACGGGCGACATCTTCGGGTCGTGCCGCTGCGACTGCGGCTCACAACTCCACAAGTCGATGGAAATGATCGACAAAGCGGGCAAAGGCGCCGTGATCTATCTCAACCAGGAGGGCCGCGGCATCGGGTTCTTCAATAAAATGAACGCTTACAAACTCCAGGAGCAGGGCTACAACACCGCCGAAGCCAACCTCAAACTGGGTTTCGCGGTTGATGAGCGCGACTACGGCGTGGGCGCGAGCATCATCCGCGACCTGGGCATCACGCGTATGCGGCTGATGACCAACAACCCCACCAAACGCGCCGGGCTGGAGGGATACGGGTTGTCGATCGCCGAGATCGTGCCCATCGTCATCCCCCCCACCCAATACAACGAGAAATACCTCAAGGACAAAGAATCCCTGATGGGGCATAACCTGGGACTGTTCCATTGATCGTACTTCTGTCAAAAAAGCTGCGGCCGTTTACGTGGCCGCAGCTTTTTTACATGAACCGGGCTAATATTCCGGATAACTGATCGGGCGAACGGCCCGCAAGGCCGCCTGCGATGGCATGAACTCCGCGATTTACGCCGACTCGTCGCGCCAGGCCAGGTCGCTGGTGCGGACGATGGAACGAAGGAAGGTGAAGCGGGAATCGCCGCGCAGGATATCGGCCTGGTTTTCCGACATGACGACGATGCAGGTGGTCAGTGCGAAAGCCAGCCGGCGGTGCACGGCGTACACCATTTCGCCGGGGCATTCTTCGCGGCAGACGGCCATCGGCAAATCGTCCCCGCCTTTCTTCAGATGGTCAATGGATTTGACCTGGCAGAGCGCGGTAATGTCCGCGAGCGTGCCGCGCAGGTGCGGCGGGATGGGAGCCACCTTGTTGTCCATCGTCGACGCCGTTTAAAATGAGACAGTGCAGGCGACAGTAACTACGTACGGCTTACACCCCACGTGTACTACCGGTCGCGAGGGTTGAAACTCCAACGGCACTACGCCGTCCCAAACGATAATCCACCGTCTAAAACGAAGTTTGTCATCCGCATGTCCCGGGTGGATAAGAATGAAACAGTGGAGGTGACAAACACATCCTTATAGTACAAGTTTCCTCATACCACAACATATATAGCCGGGCCCCAAACGGCGCTACACGACCCCAAACGAATGGTCAAATCGAGGCACTGTGGTGAAAAGAATAAAAAACGTGTAACCCTAAAACAAAAGCAGGAATTATTCGCAGAATTCCATCGCCAGTTTCGCTTCGGCGGTGCGCACCATCCCTAAAAAATGCAGGCCCGGCAAAAAAGTGGCCCGTACACGGCAAAGATTCACCGGAAAATCGTATCTTAGCACACAAAACCG
>JAVBNK010000006.1:0-10311 GCA_031551595.1 Rikenellaceae bacterium
CGCTGTCGGGCGTGGCGCGGTCGCTGAATTTTTACCCGCTGGGCCACGAGCGTCCCGAGGACGGGGTGGCCGAGATCGGGCTGGGATTGGGCAAACTGGTGGTCGAAGGGGGCAAGTCGCTGCGCTTTTCGCCGCGCCACCCCAAGAACGTGCTGCAAACCTCGACGGTGGAACTTGCCCTGCGCGACACGCAGAAATATATGTACGCCCTGGACCTGAACCCCGGACGGTTCCTCACGTCGGTGGACGACTCGGTCAACCTGCGCCGCATCGAGATCGGCCGGGCGCAGGATTTCCGCAACATGCGGTATGTGGCTTCGACGTGGGACATGCAGAACCAGGCGCTCTCGGACAATCCTTTCGAAAAAGGACGCAAGGTGGTTACGTTCAATAACATCCTGCGGCACGACGCATTTCCGCTGGCGGCTGTTTTATGCGATTTGCTGGATATGGGTTGCCGCGAGATGCACACGCCGGTGGAAATAGAGTTTGCGGTCAACCTGGACGTGCCGCAGGGCGCCAAGCGCATCTTCAACTTCCTGCAGATCCGTCCGATCGTGGACAGCGAAAACCCCACGTCGCTCGATTGGTCGGCGGTCGATGTGTCGGACGCGCTGCTGTGGGCCCGGAGCGCCGTGGGCATGGGCCAGGTCGACGGGGTGCGCGATGTGGTCTACGTCAAGCCGCAGGCCTTCGACCCGATGCGCACCGTGGAGGCCGCCGCCGAGGTGGCCGCGGTCAACGAGGCGGTGCAGGGGGAAGGCTATGTGCTGATCGGGCCGGGGCGTTGGGGGTCGAGCGACCATTCGCTGGGCGTGCCCGTGCGCTGGGCCGATATCTCGGCCGCACGGGTGATCGCGGAATGCGGGCTGGAGAACTTCCGCGTCGAGCCCAGCCAGGGGACGCACTTTTTCCAGAACCTCGTGTCGTTCGGGGTGGGATACCTCACGATCAACCCCTTTATGGGTGACGGCGGACTCGATATCGCACGCCTCGACGCGCTCCCGGCCGTGTGGGAGGGTACGTTCGTGCGCCATGTGCGTTTCGCGGAACCGCTCTACATCTTCGTGGACGGGCGCAACAACAAGGCGGTGATTAAATAGGAGGTCCGCCGGCGGCCTCGCGCAGCGAGGCCGGGGCCTTTGTTTCCCGCGAAAAAGTTCGTACATTTGTGCCACTGAAAACTAAAACCATAAAATAATGAAGCAGACCCCGTTTACACAGTACCACATCGCCAACGGCGCACGCATGGCCGAATTCGCAGGTTATAACATGCCCATCGAATTCAGCGGCATCAACGACGAGCACGCCACCGTGCGCGAAAAGGCGGGCGTGTTCGATGTCAGCCACATGGGCGAAATCTGGATCAAGGGTGAAAAAGCCCTGCCGTTCCTGCAACGTGTGACCACCAACGACGTGTCGGCCCTCTATGACGGCAAGGTGCAGTACACCGCCATGCCCAACGGCCGCGGAGGCATCGTGGACGACGTGCTGTTCTACCGCATCGACGCCGCGACCTACCTGATGGTGGTCAACGCCTCGAACATCGCCAAGGATTACGCCCACCTCTGCGAGCAGGGCAAAGCCTTCGGCATGACTCCCGGCAAGGAGATCTACAACGCCTCGGACGAGATCGCACAGCTGGCCGTCCAGGGCCCCCTGGCCATGAAGATCATCCAGAAGATGTGCCCCGAGCAGGTCGAGGATATGGAATACTACACTTTCAGGAAAACCACGGTCGCCGGCATCAAAGACGTTATCCTCTCGATCACGGGCTACACCGGTTCGGGCGGCTGCGAGATTTATGTGGCCAATGAAGATGCCGAAAAACTCTGGAAAGCGCTCTGGGAAGCTGGCGAAGAATACGGCCTGAAGAACATCGGCCTGGGTGCGCGCGACACGCTGCGCCTGGAGATGGGTTTCTGCCTCTACGGCAACGATATCGACGATACGACCTCCCCGATCGAGGCCGGCCTGGGCTGGATCACCAAGATGGTCGACGGCAAGGACTTCATCGACCGTCCCATGATGGAGAAACTCAAATCGGAAGGCGTTTCACGCAAACTCGTCGGCTTCAAAATGCTCGAGCGCGGCATCCCGCGCCACGGCTACAAACTGGCTACGCCCGAAGGCGAGGTGATCGGCGAGGTGACCAGCGGCACGATGTCGCCCAGCCTCAAAGAGGGCATCGGTATGGGTTATGTGAAGCCCGCTTATGCCAAGGCCGACACCCCGGTCGCCATCATCATCCGCGACAAACCGGTGGCTGCGGTGGTGACCAAATTGCCGTTCTATAAGAAGTAAGTGTGCTGTGCGGTAATGTCTGACGTGAGTTTCGTTTAATCTCTAAGGGTTGAATACCCCGCCGGTTTGGTTACCCATGCGACGCACGGGTTTCCTCCTCGCGGCCCGGCATAGCTCGCAAGCGACCTCTGCTCTCGCTCGCAGCGTCGGTTGCGGTGATCCTCTTCCCATCTCCTGCGGCTGCGGGGGTAGAAATCGGAGATTTCGAGCCGCGGGGGACGGTGATTGCCACAGGCAATCGCAGCCTTTACAATACCCCGCAGCTTGCTGCGGGGTTCTTTATTTCCCCTGCAGTTTACTGCGTTTTGCATATCCATCCCACGGCTGCGGGGGCGACGCTTCAGCGTCGGGCCGCGGGATGTAAGCCTGCAATCCAGGCTTTTCCTCCTTCGCGCCCCGGCCATTCAAACAAGTTTGATGGCCCCCGGCTTGGCGTCGGTTGGCGGTTGCCGCAGGCAACTGCGCCCTTGAATATCCCGCAGCAAGCTACGGGGTTGTTTAAGGAATTCACATTACTTAACGTGAGTTGCGCTTAAGGACGTGTGTTATATTTTTGTATATCAGCGATAATTCCGCAAATCCTTAAGCACACCTCGCGTTAACGGCTTCAAAGAAGCCGTTTTTAGTACTGACAACCCCTCCTGAATCCTCCCCTGGCAAGGGGAGGACTTGGCAAACGGCCTTACAGGCCGCTTACCCAATAGGTGGTGAGTTGCTTAAGTGCAACCCACGTTATTTAAGCGGGGTGGCCAATTGGCCACCCCGCTTGTGTCCGGCCTGTATGGCACAGCCGCCGGCTGCGGCTGAACGTTGCGTTTTGCGCCCTGCAGCCGTATCCTAAAACCCTAACTGTTCTTCCAGCGTCTTGCGGTGGCGCCCGTCGGGGATGCGGGCGATGACCCCGGCGGCGATGCGCTTCCATCGTACAAGCTGACCGGCGTTCATCTGCGGCCGGTAGCGTTTGTCGAGCACCGCTAGCGGCACGCACCCTGCCTCCATGCGCGGGAATTCCGCTTCGCATACCGCCAGCACACGTTTCACGTCGCCGAATGCCATCGCCTCCGCCAGGCTGGCGTAACTGATCGCCGTGCGGTCGGTCAGCCCGTAGGATTCGAGCCGGCACCTGGCTTCGGCCAGCTCTTCCCGGGTCATCGTGAACTCCCCGCCTGAGAATAAAGGCATGAACAGGTCGTAGTAAGGCATACTGAGGCGCATATCGACTTTTTCGGCCCCGACCGAAGCGCGGAAAGCGTCGCGGCGGGCCGCCAGGTAAGCCGCGTTGTCCGACCCGGCGGGCGCAGTGAGGTCGTTGCCGAAGAGGTACCAAAACTCCTCCGAGCACTTTTCCGCGTCGTCCAGCAGGGGCAGCAATGCGGCCGCCACGGCCGGCGTATCTTTCGACCCGGCCTCGAACGAGGCTTTTGCGAATCGGCGGAGGAATTCTTCGTCGCGTTCCCCGTCGCGGTAGTGCACGCGCATCGCCTCGAACGCCTTCATCGAATCGAGCCCCGCCTTCATCGTGGCGATGAACTGTTCGGGCGACATGCCGCCGGCGGCTTTGAAGGACGCATTGCCGAAGACATCCAGCAGCAGGAACGTCGGCAGGGCGGTCACGCCGTAGCGGCGGCCCAGGGCGGTCCCTTCGCCGCGGTCCAGGTCGCGTTCGATGCAAATGAAACGGCGGTTGATGTAGTCGCCCACCTCTTCCAGGGGGAATACGTCGCGCTCCATCGCCCGGCAGGGGCCGCACCATCGGGTATGGCAATCCACCAGCACGGGCTTCTGCTCGGCGCGGGCCATGAACAGCACCTCGTCGAACGTACGCGAGGGATCGAAATAGACGCCCGTGTGCGATTGGCGCACATAGGGTGCGAAGACGATGCGCATATAGGCCTGGCGCGTGGAGTCTTCCATCGCCGCGGCGAAATCCTCTTCGAGGGCGGCGATGGCGGCCAGTTGTTCGTGCGTGCCTTCGTCGAGCAGGTATTTGGGGAGCTGTGTGATCATCGGCAGGTCTTTTTCCTCGATCACGCCCGGCGCCCGGGCCAGCAGTGCGGTCAGGCGTGCGGCGTCCTTCGCCCGGCGGGCCTCGGCCATCCCGATGCGCAGGTCCACGCCATCCTTGCCCCGGAAGTCCACGGCGGCGACCCTGGCCTTCAGCGTTTCGAAATCCGCCCAGTCGGGACGATCCCCGTATAGGTAAGGCGAGAGGCTGCCTGCGAAATATGAGGCGATCCAGGCGTCCACCTCGGCCGCGCCCACGCTCCCGCGCAGCGGCCCGCGGTTGGCGATCACGAATTCGGGCGCCGCACGCCGGTAGCCGTACTTTCCGCTCATCAGCGGCCAGTACCGGGGGCTCAGTTGCTCGTCCCGGGTGAGCGTGCCGATCAGTTTTTCCGCTGTTTCCGAGGCTTGTTTGTCACGTTTGACCCCGTAAAGGGCGTAGACGTATTCCGCCGTCGCGGCTTTATCCATCGCTCCGGCGGCATACTGTGCGTCCAGGGTTTCCATGACGGTCGGTTCGCCCAGCGCCGTGCGGACTTTGTCGATGAAGGTGGTCAGCGGCGCAGAACCCACGATGCGGTGCAATTCCTTGCCCTGCGCGTCGAGGATCAGGAACGTGGGATAGACACAGGCGTCGTACCGGGCGGCGACCTGCTTGCCTTCGCCGCGCTCCATGTCGAACTTCACGCACACGAACCTCGGGCCGAAGTAGTCGCCGGCTTCTTTTTTTGGGAATTCCTTCCCGGCCATCTCCTTGCAGGGGCCGCACCATACGGTGTAGCAGTCCACGAAAACCAGTTTATGTTCGGCGGCGGCTTTGGCGCAGGCTTCGGCCAGGGTGAGGGGTTCGAACACCAGGCCCTGCGCCATCCCGGCCGCCGTGAGGCAGGCCAGGATGAACGTGAGTATGTTTTTGCGCATCGTATTAATCATTCTGCGTAAGCGAGGGGTTATTGTCGGTGGCGTTCTTCGGGAAGGGCATGATCCAGTAGGTCGATTGCGGGGTGAGGGTGAAGGTCTGGTCGCCGCCCGTCAGGGGGATCGTGCGGGTGATGTCGCGCTTGTAGGCGTCCTCGGTGTTCCAGCGTTTCAGGTTGAAAAAGTTGTTGTGCGTGAACAGGAACTCGATGCGGCTCGCCCGGATGATATATTCCATCGCGGCGGCCTCGGTGGAGGCGCTCAGGGGAGAGTAGTCTTCGGCGCGGATGCGCTTTTGGCGCAGGGCGTTGAGGGTGGCCATGGCGCCCTCGGGATCGCCGGTACGTGCCTGGCATTCGGCTTTGAGCAGCAGCATGTCTTCGGTGCGGACGCCCAGCGCGTTGAACTGGTAGTTCGCGCTGTTCTTCCAGGTGTAGCATCCGGGAATGCCTTTGGCGGCCGAAGCGTCTTCGTAGAGGTTGGTATGGTAGCGCATCACGTCGCCCTGCTCGTAGAGGGCCATCCATTCGGCCGACACCACCCACCAGACGGGGCGTGCATCGCCGCCGGGCATATAGATGTAGTTGTCGGCCGCATTGCGCGGACGGACCGGCCCGGTGGTTTGGTAGAGCCTGCGGTCCTCGATCGTGGAATTGTACGCGAGCGCACGCCCGGCGTCGGCGAGCGCATCGCCGTACCGGCGCATCGACAGGCACACCTTGGCCCGCACGGCATAGGCGAAGGCCCGCGACGGGCGCTGGAAATCGGACGGGGTTTCGGCCACCTGCGAGATCACCGCGTCGCCGAGGTCTTCCATGATCCCGGCGTAGACCTGCCCGACGGTCAGTTTCGGGTTTTTGGCGTCGAAATTCACGTCCGTCACATAGGGAATGCCCCCGTCGGCGGCGGCCGTGGCGGGATCATACGCACGGGCGTATATGTTGACCAGCATCCAGTGCATGTAGGCACGCAACACGCGGGCTTCGGCCCTCAGTCCGGCTTTGCGTGCCGGATCGCCCTTCACGCCGTCGGTCTTCGAGATCAGTACGTTGCAGTTGGCGATCTTCCTGTAGCTCGTCGAATAGAATTCGTCGGCCTCGGTCAGGGCGGGGCGGTCTACCGTTTCGTCGTAGGTCATATAGCCGTACGTGAGGCCGTTGTGCATGGCTACGAATGCGGCGGGGGTGGTGGAACTGTAGGGATAGGCCTCGTTGGTGATCAGAAAAAGGTTATTGATGAAGTTGCCCCAGCCGCCGGCGTAGTTGTCGTTAAGGAGGGTTTCGAGGTCGTCGAGCGTGGAGAGCGTGTTTTTGCCTTTGGGCGTCACGTCCAGGAAACCGTCGCAGGAGGCCATCGCCAACATGCAGGCCGCAGCGAATATCAGGGTTTTTATCTTGGTTTTCATCGTCAGGCGGTTTTAGAATTGTACGTTCAGGCTGAAGGTAAAGCTTGCCGGGGTGCGCAGCGTGCGTCCGCCCGCATAGGCGTTGTTGGCTTCGGGATCGACGCCCGGGCCGTTTTCGGTCCACATCCACAGGTTGTTGCCCTGGGCGCGCAGGGTGAGGCCGTCCGCGCCGATCTTTTTACAGACATTCTCCGGGACGCGGTAGCTGACGTTCAGGCTGCGCAGTTTGATGAAACCGGCCGGTTGGATGTAACGGTCGGCGTACTGCATAAAAGTCGCTCCCGACGCCGTGGGGGCGTAGTAGCCGCTGCCCGGCAGGTCCGAATCGGGATTGGCGTCGCTCCATCCCTTCGCCAGTTCTTTCGATACCGTGCCGGTGTAGTTGTAGCCCAGGTAGGAATAGAAATTATAGACCTGGTCGGCCCTCATTTTGTGGCCGCCGTAGTAGACCAGCAGGCAGGAGAGCGTCCAGTTGCCGTAGGCCAGTTCGTTCGACAGGCCCAGGGTGGTCTTCGGGTCGAGGGCGCCGGAATAGACCGCGTCTTCGGGAAGGAAGGTCTGCGGCGTGCCGGTGGTCAGGTCGCCGTTGGCGAGCATCCACTGCACTTCCCGGCCCGTGGCGCCGTTGGCCAGCGGGGCCAGCCCGGCGTAGGGCAGCGAGTAGAGCGCACGGATCGGGCGGCCTTCGACCAGGCCGGGGCCTGCCGAGGTGCGGCCGATAACGTCCATGGCCGAAACGGGTTTGAGGTCGACGCGCCTGATCTCGTTTTTGTTCAGGCCCAGGTTGAAGGTGGTGTTCCAGCGCAGGTGGTTGCCCGGCGTGCGCAGCCAACGGCCTGTCAGCGAAAATTCGACGCCCGTATTGAGCACCTCGCCGTTGTTGATGGTCAGGCTTGAAAAACCTTCCGACGGGTCGAGGGGCGTGAGGGCCAGCAGGTCGGTCGAGTATTTACGGTACCAGTCGAGCGTACCGCCCAGGCGGCCTTCCCAGAGCGTGTAGTCGGCGCCGATGTTGAACGTGGAGGTCTTTTCCCAGCGGAGCTGGTCGTTGGGCGGCACGTCGAGCGTTGACATCCGGGCGCCCGTATAGGCGTTGGTTGAGCTCGAAGCGGTCATGTAGGAGGAGGTATACTGGTCGATATTCCCCGTGCAGCCGTAGCTGAGGCGCAGTTTCAGTGCGTTGACGAACGTTGCGTCCTGCATGAAGGCCTCGTTGGAGATGTTCCATGCGGCGCCCACGGACCACAGCGGCCGGCCGCGGAATTTGCGGTCGGTGCCGAACAGGTCGGTGTAGTCCTTGCGCAGCGAAGCGAACAGGCTGTAGCGGTGGTCGCAGACATAGTTGGCGTTGGCGTAGTAAGAAGTGTAGTGGTGCTCCGTTTCGCTCACCCCGAACCAGGGGGCGATGTAGGTGCTGTAGCAGTTGCCTTCCGAGTAGGGGAACATGGCCGTCGTCCTGTTCGCACGCATCGCGTCGAGGTCGGTGTAACCCATCTGGTGGGTCAGCAGCTGGTCGTCGTAACCCAGCAGGATGCCGCGGGTTTCGCGGTATCCGGTCTGGCGCACTTCGGCGCCCGCGATGGCGTTGACGAAGTGTTTCCCGCGGAATGTCTTGTTGTAATCGGCCTGGACGCGGAATGTATAGTAGGCGCCGTTGCTGTCCGATGAGCGTAGGCTGCCCCCGTCGGGCATCAGGTGCGCTTTGGCCGGGGTGGTGAACATGTTGTACATGTAGCGCGAAGTGTAGCTTTCCACCTCGGAATAACCCGAGTAAGCGCCCCGGATGCTTTCGTACTGGAATTGTGCGCCGGCGGTCAGTGCCTCGGTGATCCTGAAATCGGCATGGGCGAAAAAGCGGCTGTTGGTGCGCGAGTTGTTCACAAAGTCGCGTTCCAGTTCGTCCAGGTGATTGAACGTCATCGGTTTGAGTTCACTGTTGCCGGTGATGTTCGGGTCGGCCGCATAGGCCAGCATCGTGCTGTAGTAGGCGCGGTTGCCGTCCTCGCCGAACATGCGGATGTAGGCCGGCACGGAGAACGGGTCGGTGGCGTAGGTATTGTAATGCGACTTGTTCCGGTTCATGTTGATGTTGGCCCCGAAATGCAGGTCCAGCCACTTGGCGGCCGGATAATCGCCTTTGTAGCTGAGGTTGACCGTGCGGTCGTGGGTATGGATCAGGCCGGTGTTGCTGCTGGCGAAGTTGGCTACGAAATTGGAGGCCAGTTTTCCCGAGCGGCCGCGCACCGAAAGGTTGTAACGCTGTACGAACTCGTTGCGCAGGGCGTGTTCGGTGTAATCGTCCAGGAAATTGTGGCCTTTGAGCGCCTCGATCCCTTCGTCCAGCTGCGCATCGGTGATGGCGCCGGTATAGCGCTGGTTGAAGAGCGAATAGACGGGCGTCAGGTATCCCTGCGGCATCAGCATGGGAAGCATCCCCAGGAACATCGTGTAGTTGGGGTTGGCATAGGCGGCGCGGAAGCTGGCGGCTTCCAGTTCCACCTGCTGCGTACCGTCCATATGGTTGAGGTAGCCGTAGTCGGGTTTGCGGTGGATGGTGAAATCGGCCGAAATGCCGATCTCGACCTTGTCGGTGCGTCCCGATTTGGTGGTGATCACCAGCACCCCGTTGGCCGACCGCGCTCCGTAGATCGCCGCGGCGGCAGCGTCCCTGAGCACCGTCACCGAGGCCACGTCGTCCATGTTCACGTCGTCGATCGTGCCTTCGACCGGCAGGCCGTCCACCACGATCAGCGGGTTGATGCTGTTGGTGAAGGTGTTGATGCCGCGGATGGTGTATCCGCCGGAGGATTGGTTCAGCCCCGTGTTGTAGCTCACCAGGCCGGGGATAAGCCCTTCGAGCCTCTCGATAAGTTTGCCCGAGTAGCGTTTTTCGAGATCCTCGGCACGCACCACGGCGAACGATCCGGTCGCATCCTCGTTCCTGATGTTCTGGAAGCCGGTCACGATCACATCCCTGACCGTGAACCGCTCTTCGGCCATCACCACGTCGATCGTCTGGTCGGAGGTCGCGGTGCGCTGCTCGCCCTTCATGCCGATGAACGAGTAGAGCAATGTCGCCGGGCCGTTGTCCCGCACGGTGAGCGTGTATTCGCCGTCGCGGCCGGTCGATGTGCCTGCGACCGAGCCCCTGACCACGACCGAAACCCCCGGAAGCGGGTTGCCGTCCTTGTCGGTGACGCGCCCGCGGACGGTGAAGGAGGCGGTCTGCGGTGCGGCGGCGCGGGTCACGGTGATCACGCTGCCCGAAAGCCGCCATGCCAGCCCGCGCGGGGTGAGCACACGGTCGAGCACCCCGTCGACGTTTTCGTTGCGGGCCGACACGGTGATCAAGCCTGCCTGCCGGGTCTGCTCGTCGTTGTAGGCGAAGTCGAGCGAGGTCTGGCGTTTGATCTCGCGGAAAAACTGCTCGATGCCCGCATCTTTCAGGTCGAGGGTTACGGCGCGTTGCGCAACCGCTTGTCCTGATGCGGCTTGCACGATCATCAGGATCGTGCCCAGGCACAGGCCGGTCGCCATACGGGGCGGTTTTTTGTTCCCGAACCGGGAGATCAGTGACAAAAGCCGATTTTTTTTCATACTTTTGGTTTGTCTTTTAATGGATACTCGTTGTGCAGGCGGATATTGTGTCCCGCCGCCTGCTTCCGGGTCGCATCCGGGGA
>JAVBNK010000159.1:0-10891 GCA_031551595.1 Rikenellaceae bacterium
TTGCTGCAGGGTTGTTTATTTCTCTAAAGATTCAATCTTTAAGATTTCGATTCCCCGCCGGTTTGGTTACCCATGCGATGCATGGGTTTCCTGCTCGCGGCCCGGCATAGTTCGCAAGCGACCTCTGCTCTCGCTCGCAGCGTCGGTTGCGGCGATCCTCTCCCCATCTCCCGCGGCTGGGGGGGCGAAATCGGAGATTTCGAGCCGCGGGAGATGGCGATTTCCCCAGGCAACCGCAGCCTTTACAATATCCCGTAGCTTGCTGCGGGGTTGTTTATTTCCCCTCCGGGCTCCGATGACCTATGCCATGCATGGGTTTTCTCTTCACGGCCCGGTATAACCCAGGTAAACCTGCTCCTGCCTTCGCTCGCAGCGTCGGTTGCGATGTTGCCTCTGTTTCCATCCTGCGACTGCGGGAGCGAGACCAAAGGTTTCGAGCCGCGGGACGTTGCGGTTGCCCGCAGGCAACCGCAGCTCTGGTTCAATCCCCCGCCGCTTGCGGCTTAAGATCATGCCTTCCGGTTTGCAGCCGGCGGAGGATGGATTCGGGCCGCGGGCAAGAAAGTCCAGCCCTCCTCCGCCGATGACTGACGGCTGACGGACTTGCTTTGCAAAGCCGGATTATATCTATTTCACTTCGGCCCAGCCGGCGATGGTACGTGCACGCACCGTCGGGTCGTACATCGCCTCGCAGAGCACTGCAGGCAGGATGAAACGCCCGGCGTAAGCCGCCTGCAGGCGCACCGTGAAGCTTTTGCTCTCGCCGCGGCGCAGGTCGAAATAGGTAAGCACACGGTCGTCGCGGATGTCCTGGTAGGTGTAGGGTACCGTCACCCGCGGCGCGCGCACAGGGCGGCTGTAGGAATCGTCGTCCCCCTCATCCTCCGCGGCGGCGGCTTCGTCCTGCTCCAGCGCCTGGTCGCTGAGGGCCATACGTTCGTTGAAGATCTCCCAGCCGGACGGGATGATGTGCGTCAGCGCCAGGTCGGTATAGTCCGACGTGCCGCTGATGTTGGTCACCGTCACCGTGGCGCGGAAATCCGTGCCCTGGTCGAGGGTTGCGGGTTGGATCGGATTGCCCTGCATGTCGACATAGACGACCTTCATCATCAGGTTGGAGGCGACGGCAGGCTGGCGGTCGACCATCGGGCGGGTGGTCGTCACCAGGCTCACGAACAACTCGCCCTTGCTGCGGTTGGCCATCGTCACTTCGCCCGCGCCTTTGGTTGCGGGAACGGTCTGCTGATGCACCGCACGGGCGGTTTTCACCTCTTTGGGGGCCTGTCCCGGCAGGTTCCACGCATAGTGGACCTCGCCGCCGGCCATCTTCGAGGCCAGCGAACCCATCGCCACCAGCGCGAAAGCCGTGGACTGGGTGCTCAGGTAGGTTTCGGCCGAAAGCATCGCCGACACCTCGCGGGCCTGGCGCATCGCCCCGGTCATGTCGCCCATCTGCACCATCGTTTCGAGGATCATCGACGCATCGCGCTCCGCCGAGCCGTACGTATAGCCGTGGCCGCGCGAATAGGTTTCCGCTTCGACCGCCGAGCGGATGCCTGCGACCACCTCGGCCGCGGCTTTCTGCTTGCCGCTCACGGCGTAGGCCGCCGCCAGCCGCCAGCGTGCCGCCACCGACAGGTTTTGCATCTCCTTCATGCGGTTCATCGCCCCCACCTCGGGCGCACCGGCCAGGGCCAGCGTGTAGAGGCGGTAGGCCTGTACCAACTCGGGTTGGTAGTACCAGTAATAATCCCGGTCGCGGTCGCGCGGCAGCGACCAGCTGCGTGCGGCGCGTTTTTGGTAGGCCTTCCAGCGGTCGAGCACACCCTTGTTGACTTCATAGCCGTGTTGCGAGGCCTCCCACAGGAAGTTGCCCGCATAGGAAGCGATCCATTCGTTGGCGGTCGTGTGGCCGGGCCAGTAGGCGAACGCCCCGTTCGACAGCTGGCGTCCGTAGAGTTGCCCGATGATGGACTGCACGCCTTTCCGGATCTTTTCGGCTTCGGTCTTGTCCACGTCGCGGAATTGCGCGAGGTAGAGCATCGGGAAACCTTTCGAGGTAAGCTGTTCGGTGCAGAGGTGCTCGTAGTTGTCCAGGTAGTCGTAGCGCCGCGAGAGGTCGACCGAAGGCATCCGGGCCACTTCGAGGCGCACGCTGTTGTCGGTTCCCTCGCCCGTCAGGTCGTAGGGTAGCGTGATGCTTTCCCCTGCGGCCACCATCGTATCGGTCACACCGACCAGCAGAGGATTGGGATTGCGCACGGCGATCTCGATCTGGTCGGTGGCGGTATGCCGGCCTGATACGGCGGTCACTTTCACCTTTGCCGCACCGGTCTGCGTACCCGCCCTGAGGCGGAAGTAAACCATCCGGTCGCCCGGCTTGCTGAAACAAACCGTCTGCGACGCCGGGCAGGCCAGTTTCAGCCCCCCGGCGATATCCACCTTCACCGTGACGTTCTTCACGTCGCTTTCCATCGCGAAGAGGTTGACCGGCAGGGTGATGTCCTCGCCGATGCTGACCGTTCGGGGCAGCGTCGGGAGCACCATCAGCGGCGTGCGCACGGGAATGGCCTTTTCGGCGCACCCGTAGGCCGCACCGCCCCCTGCGACCACCATCACCCGCACCGACCCGATATACATCGGCAGGGTCACCTTATGCGAATTGGACGAACCTTTCTTCACGGTGAACGGCCCGAGGAATTTCACCACGGGCTTGAAGCGGTTGGCCTTGCGGTCGCCGGGTTTGAGCTCCTGGTCGCCGCCGACCGAGAGCAATGGGCCCATGCGTCCGCCGAAAGCCCCCATCACGTAGTCGTACATATCCCACGTGCGTACCCCCAGCGCCTCGCGCGAGTAGAATTCCTTCCACGGGTCGGGGGTCTTGAAATTCGTCAGGTCGAGCAACCCCTCATCCACGATGGCCAGCGTATAGGTCATCTCCCTGCCCGTTTTCTCGGCCACCTTGACCGTAAACTGGGTCTGCGGGCGCAACACGTCGGGCGCCGTGACCACCGGCTCCAGGCGCGAGGCCTTGTTGTTGACCTCCACGGGCTGTACGCCGTAGAGGCGGATCGGGAGCGAATTGGCGGTCTGGGCATGGGGTTGCAGCAGGCTGATGTGGATGTAGAAGTTGGGCGCCATGTCCGCCGTCACCTCGAATGTATATTTCGTGTCGCCCTTCGGGGCCATATCGACCCATTTGCTGCCCAGGACGGCCGACCCGTTTTCGAAACTCACGAGCGCACGTGCGCCCGGGGCCTCGGGGATTACCACGGTGCATTTTTCGCCCGCTTCGTAGGCCTTCTTGTCGGTCGTGAAGGTGAGCATCGCCGCCCCGTCCGGATCGGTACGTGCCGCCCGGCCGTAGGACGACGGCCAGTCCATGTAGACGATGCCCCCGGTGGCGTGTCCGCTCGTGCGGTCTTTTGCATAGATTAGGTAGCGGCCCCATTCGGGATAATCCACGCGCAGTTTGATCTTGCCGCGGCCCCCCGGCGTGCTGACCGTGCCCTGGTCGACGGGCGAGGCGTAGTTGCCGTTGACGTATGCGTCGAGCGATTCCTCGCCCTTCTCCCACCACCAGCTCCAGCGCAGTTTATAGATCTTGTAATCGACCTGTCCTTCCACCGCCTGCCCGGCCGCGTTGACCGTCGCGATGTCCAGCATGTTGTCGCGGTCGGTTTCGAAGTATTCGCCGTCGCCCTTCATCAGGTTGATCCCCTCATACCTGCTAAACGGGGAGTAGGGAAAACTTTCGACGTAGGTGCTCGCATCGCCGCCCGGTTCGAACACGCGGCACACCACGTCGGCACGCAGCATCCCGGGGGCGTTGGCCACCGCCGGGGCGTTGACGGTGAATGCCGCATGGCCTTCGCCGTCGGTGCGGCCGCTGTAAACGTCCACCTTCTCGGAGGTGAACGACGAGGCCGGGTTGTTGAACGTGTAGCGCTCGAAACCCTTGAAGGGCGAGTTGCCGCCCCTCACCAGTTTCATCTCCATCACGGCCTTGAGGTTGCGGGCCGTGGCGCCTGTGAGCCACGACACGTCCAGGGTGGCGGGCGTCGCACGTTCGATACGGTTATTGGCGATCCTGAGGTTTATTTTCAGCCGGTTGGGCTTGATGGTCTCCACGCGCAGCGACTTGTGGAAACTCGCGCCGCCCACCTTGACATAGGCGTTCCAGAGGCCCGTGGGATCGGTGTCGAGCGTAGGGACGGCGAATGTATAGAACCCGTTCATCCCCCCGGCGTTCACCTGGCGGGTGTAGAACTGCCCGCGGGGGTTGAACAGCTCGAACGTAACGGGGTGGCCTGCGGGGATCTTGCCCAGGCGGTCCTCCAGCACGAAGGTCACATGCAACGTGTCGCCCGGACGCCACACCCCGCGCTCGCCGTAGATGAAGCCTTTGAGGCCTTTTTCGATGGCGCGTCCGCCCACGTCGAAGCGCGAGAGGCTGTTCTGTTCGCCGTCCACCATCCGCACGTAGGTTTTCCACCCTTCCTTTTCGACCACCGTGACAAACCCCACACCTTTGACCTCGATCGTGGCGAACCCTTCGCGGTCGGTGGTCCCCGAGCCGATCGGGCGCAGCTGGTAGTTGTAGACGGTCACTTTGGCCCCGTCCGCGGGCCGGGTGGTGAGGATGTCGGACGCGGCGACGAACACGCGGCGGTCGCCGCCCGTTTTGACGATCACCCCGAGGTTCGACGCCATCACATTGGCCGACACCCGGCGCTCGCTGTCCATGTAGTAGGTCGGTTTGCAGGGATCGTTGCGGTCGCGCCAGTTGTAGTCCCCGTAATCGTACTCGCCGTAGTCGTAATAGTAGGGATAAGGCTTGTCCCAGGGCGAATCCTCTTCGTCGCCCGCCTCCGGGACGGCCAGGCGCATGATGCCTTCGGGCTGGCCCGCGGCTGCAGCCGAAGCCGCCCCGCCGCACGGGTAGGTCGAATATTCCTGGCGCATACTGAGTTGGATGCGGTAGATCGCGCCCCGCTCCTGTTTGATGATCTCCGACAGGTCGACCGAATAGTCCTGCCAGCCGGCCGTATTGCGGGCACCGGTCAGGTAAAGCGGCTTATCATAGACCTGCCGGCCCGAACGGCGCAGTTCGTCGCCGCCGTCCAGCGTATTGGTCTGCAGGAACATCAGCACGTTGCTCTCGTAGATGCGCACGATCTTCAGGTCGACCGCGCTCAGGTTCACCGCCCGGAACGAGAGGATCAGGTTCTTCGAATCGGGCATGATCGTTCCTTCGGAAGTCAGCTCGACGGCGGGTTTGATGGCGTCCATCTCCATCTCCAGCGAGGCGGCGTTCGACAGCCTGTGCCCGTCGGCGCTGCGGATGCCCTCCTCCACGTCGATGGTGAACCGGCCCTGGTAAGGAGCCGGGAAAAATATCTTCACCAGGTTGTTTTCGATCTCCGTCACATAATCGTCCACCTCCGGCACCACGACCAGTCCGCGCAGGTCCTGGGCGGCGTCGAGCGGATCGGAAAACACGAGGCTGACGCCCGTGGCGGGCGAGGTGAGTTTCACAGCCTCCAGGAACCGGAAGTTTCCCGTCGCGGGCACGACCACCGGATATTCCTCCCTGCGGTTGACGCCCACCGGTTTTCCCTTGACGGTCAGCTGCATGGTTTTATCCTCCGTACCGCGTTCCAGTCCTTCGAACGAAATGCGGAACGAGGCCGCTTTGCCCTCCGCAGGCTCCACGGACGACGGTTGGGCGCCGTCCAGCGCCACCATCCCGGCCACCGCCTGTGCATCGACCACGTCGCTGAACAACAGCTCGTACTGCTGCGCCATCACCGTGGGGTTGCTCTCGGCCACGACGCCTGCTTCCGCGTGCACCTCGAAATCCTGTTCGCGGGTGCGGAACGAAAAGCCGAACGTCCGTAATTTCTTATCCACCTGCTCTATTTTCCCCAGGTCGAAATCCACGTCGTAGATCCGTCCGGGCTTGAGCTGCCCCTCGTCGGGTTGGAACTCGATCACGTTGTCGCTCACCCAGCAGGCCTTGCCCTTCACCGACGGGCTGAAAGAGAATAGTTTTTCCTTGACGGGCGTATTCGGTTCCACATCCGTATGGGCACGCGCCAGCTCGATGCGTACCGCGCCCGAAGTGGAGATCACCCCCCCGGTGTAGGCGCTCACGTAGCTTGCGAATTCGGGCGAGGGAATCCGCATTTCCTTCTTTTTGCCGCACGAGGTGGCCGCCACGGCAGCCAGCATCGCGATCGCGTAGAACAGATTTTTCATAACTATGGTTTTAGGACCTATTTAATTTCTAAGGGTTTAATTCCCCCGCAGTTTACTGCGTTTTGCATATCCATCCCGCGGCTGCGGGGGCGCGCCTGAGGCGCGTGCCGGGGGATGTAAGCCTGCATTGCAGGCTTTTCCTGTTTCGCGCCCCGGCCATTCAAACAAGTTTGATGGCGCCCGGCTTGGCGTCGGTTGGCAGATGCCGCAGGCAACTGCCAACCTTGCAATAATACCCCGCAGCTTCAGTTACCCATGCTGCCCATGGGTTTCCTGCTCGCGGCCCGGCATAACTCAGGTAAACGTGGTTCTGCCCTCGCTCGCAGCGTCGGTTGCTGCGGGGTTGTTTAATGAGCAAAAAAGGGGCCTAAAGCCCCTTTTCAATTAATTATACAGGGTTTTATCCGCGCATGAACTCTTCGATCTCCTGGACGGTGACCGGCACGCGGCGTTTGCCGAGCATACGGTTGCCCTCCGGGGTGATCAGGATGTCGTCCTCGATGCGGATGCCGCCGAAGGAGAGGTATTTTTCCAGCGCCGGGAAGTTGATAAATTCCTTGCATGTACCCTCTTTCCTCCACTTCTCGATCAGCGCAGGGATGAAATAGATGCCCGGCTCGACCGTCATCACGAAGCCCGGCTTCAGGCGGCGGCCCATACGGAGCGAAGAAATGCCCAACTCTTTGCTGCGCTCGGTTTCGAGGTCGTAGCCTACGTAATTTTCGCCGATGTCCTCCATGTCGTGCACGTCGAGGCCCATCATGTGTCCCAGCCCGTGGGGCTGGAACAGCGAAAAAGCCCCCGCATCGACCGCCGCCTGGGCGTCGCCCTGCATCAGCCCGAGGTCTTTCAGGCCCTCGACCAGCACTTTGGCCGACGCCAGGTGGATGTCGCGGTACAGCACGCCCGGACGCGACAGCTCGAAGCCGCGAGCATTGGCCGCCAGCACGATGTTATACACGTCGCGCTGCTGCATGGTGAATTTGCCGCTTACGGGCATCGTACGCGTGAAATCGCTGCAATAGTGCATCGTGGTCTCGGCGCCGGCGTCGCACAGCAGCAACCGGCCTTCCTGCAGCGTGTTGCCGTAGTAATGGTTAGGGAGCGTTTCGCCGTTCTGCGACACGATCGAGGTGAACGACACCCCACCGCCGTGCGCCAGGGCGATGCCTTCGATCGCGCCCGCGATCTCACGCTCGACGATCCCCGGTTTGCACATCCTCATCGCCGTGGTATGCATCAGGTAGCCGATCTCGCAGGCGCGTTCGATCTCGGCGATCTCCTCCGCGCTTTTCGTATCGCGCAACGACACCACCGCCAATGCCAACTCGACCGAAATATGCTCCTTTACGCGGCTGTTCTTGATACCGGTCAGGTTGCTTATAAGCAGCGCATTGGCCGGACGGTACGGAGGCAGGAAATGGATGCGGCGGCCGCGGCGGACGGCATCGGTCACATGTTCCAGCAGTTTTTCACGCGGGTAGGTCCGGGTGATGCCCACGCTGCCGCCCAGGTCGGCCACGGTAGGTTGCGGGCCGGTCCAGATGATGTCGTCCATCGTCAGGTCGTCGCCGTAGAGCGCGTCCTCGCCCGAATCGATGTCCAGCAAGCCCGCCATATCGGGGTTCTGCAATCCGAAAAAATAGAGGAACGTGCTGTCCTGGCGGAAATGGTAGCAGTTATTCGGATAGTTCGACGACGATTCGCCGTTGCCGGGCAATAAGATCAGGCCTCCCGACGGCACGCGGTTGCGCAATTCGGCGCGGCGTGTCCTGTAAATCTCTTTGTGGAACATAGTTATATGCGTTTTAGTGTTTTTCAGACCGATATTCTCCAAAGATACAAACTTTTGTTAATTTATGGATATCCTTTTCATGTATGATTTTTATTCTTTTCGGTAAAAGGAGCCGTAAAATCTTTATGGGATTAATTCCCGTCGCTCCGGTTGCCCATGCGTGGCATGGATTTCCTCCCCGCGGCCCGGCTGCCTCAGGTAAATTTTGGTTCTGCCCCCGCCCGCATCGTCGGTTGCGGCGTTGCCGCTTTTACATCCCTCGGCTGCGGGAGGGGGGCGCCGTCAGGCGCGGGTCGCGGCATGTGGCGATTCCCGTGGAATCGCAGCCCTGTCCCCTTGCCAGGCAACCTGATGGAGTTCGGATAATTACAATGGAAAATATCCCTAAATCGACAAAATCTTGATGGTATTGAGCAGGTGGTGGTCGATGGGTTTATCGTCGCGGATGGCCTGTGAGAAGGGGACATGGACGATTTCGTTCTTGCGCACGCCGATCATCACATTGCGCTGGCCGTCGAGCAGGGCGCTTACGGCCGATTCGCCCATGCGGCTGGCCAGGATACGGTCGTTGGCCGTAGGCGAGCCGCCGCGCTGGATGTAGCCCAGGATCGACACCCTCACCTCGTATTGCGGGAATTCCTTTCTGACCCTTTCTGCCAATCCCATCGCACCCCCCGTGAGCGGGCTCTCGGCCACCAGCACGATGCTGCTGTTCTTCGATTGGCGCAGGCCGTTCTGTACGAGGTCCGCAAGCTGGTCCTGCCGGCTGGCGATCTCGGGGATGATGGCCGCTTCGGCACCGGTGGCGATGGCGCCGTTCAAGGCCAGGAAACCGGCGTTGCGGCCCATCACCTCGACGAAGAATATGCGGTCGTGCGACGAGGCCGTGTCGCGGATCTTATCCACGGATTGTACGATCGTATTGAGGGCCGTGTCGTAGCCGATGGTGGTGTCCGTGCCGTAGAGATCGTTGTCGATCGTGCCGGGCAGCCCCACGATCGGCACGTTGTGCTCGGCGGCCAACTGGCGTGCCCCGGCCAGCGATCCGTCGCCGCCGATGACCACCAGGGCATCGATCCCCTCGCTTTGCATGGTCTGGTAAGCCTGCGCGCGCCCTTCCGGGGTCCGGAATTCGTCGCACCGGGCGGTCTTGAGGATCGTCCCGCCGTGCTGGATGATATTGCTCACGTTCTGGGTCTGCAACGGGACGATCTCCGGGGAGATCAGCCCCCGGTAACCGTGCATGATACCCTTTACCTTTAAACCGTTATAGATCGCCGTGCGCGTCACCGCACGGACCGCCGCATTCATCCCCGGCGCATCGCCGCCCGATGTCAATATCCCTATGCATTCCAACATATCCCTGAATTTTTATACAAAGATAACAAAAGGTGAGCGCAATCCCAAGCTTGCCTGACGGATTGCCGAACCGCATCCTGTCCTGGACAAGTGTAGCGCAGTCAAAGATACGAAATATTGCTTCTGTTCCCTTTCCTCCCCCGGCCTGATCGTTTGCGTGGGCACGTCCCGGTCAAAAAACTCCCCCGCTGCTGTGTGGCGGCGGGGGAGGAAGGGGGTATAGGGAAACGGAGTATATCCTTTACCGGCGGATTAAAGGATGGTGACCCAGTGGTGTTTATCTTCGAGGTCGCCGTATTGGATTCCGCGGAGGGTTTCGTAGAGTTTCGTGCTCCAGGGGCCCGCTTTGGACGGATCGCCCAGCGTGTAGGTTTTGTTGTGCGCTTCGTCGACGACCTGGCCGATGGGCGAGATCACCGCGGCCGTACCGCAGGCGCCTGCCTCTTCGAAGGTGGCGAGTTCGGTGTATTCCACCGGGCGGCGTTCGAGTTTCAACCCCAGGTCCTGCGCCAGTTGCATCAGCGACAGGTTGGTGATCGACGGCAGGATCGAGGTCGATTCGGGGGTGATGTAGGTTTTATCCTTGATCCCGAAGAAGTTGGCCGCACCGCCTTCATCGATGTATTTTTTCTCTTTGGCGTCGAGGTAGATCACCAGCGGGAAACCTTTGGCGTGGGCTTCGCCGCCCGATTTGAGGCTGGCCGCGTAGTTGCCGCCCGACTTGACGTGGCCCATGCCATGGGGCGCGGCGCGGTCGTAGTAAGGCTCGATCATGGCGCGGATCGGCTTGAAGCCTTCCTTGAAGTACGGGCCTACGGGGGTGACGAAGACCAGGAACATGTATTCCGTAGCGGGTTTGACGCCCACCTGGGCGCCCATGCCGATCAGCAGCGGACGCAGGTAGAGCGACGCGCCGGTGCCGTAGGGGGGGATGAAACGCTCGTTGGCTTTGACGGCTTTGATGCAGGCTTCGGTGAACAGCTCCACCGACGGCGACTGCATACACAGGTAGTCGCCCGACGAGATCATGCGCCGCGCATTGTCGGCCACGCGGAACATGCGTACTTTGCCGTCTTTGCCGCGATAGGCTTTCAGCCCTTCGAAGGCTTCCTGCCCATAGTGGAGGCAGGTGGCGGCCATGTGCATGTTGATCGTTTCGTCGGAGCTGAGCTCCAGCTCGCCCCACTTGCCGTTGCGGTAGTAGCAACGCACGTTGTAGTCCGTTTTCACGTAGCCGAAGCCCAGCGAGCCCCAGTCCAGTAATTCACTCATGATTTTAAGTTTTCAGGTTATTTTGGTTCATTGCTTTACACGTTAAATGTTCTTTTTTTAGGCATTTCTTCCGGCAGGTTTTGGCCCTTGGAGAATTCGCGCCCGAAAATTCAGAAGACCGGAGGCGTTAAAACGCGACCTGTACGACGAACGTTAGACGCCCCTTGGGGCGGTCTAAAAGGAGGAGTTTCGCGTTTTAGCCGC
>JAVBNK010000129.1:0-6086 GCA_031551595.1 Rikenellaceae bacterium
GCGGCTAAAACGCGAAACTCCTCCTTTTAGACCGCCCCAAGGGGCGTCTAACGTTCGTCGTACAGGTCGCGTTTTAACGCCTCCGGTCTTCTGAATTTTCGGGCGCGAATTCTCCAAGGGCCAAAACCTGCCGGAAGAAATATTGTCCCTATTCCTTATCCCGCCACAGCAGCGAGCTGTCGCCATAGCTCAGGAAACGGAAACCCTCAGCCAATGCGTAATCGTAAATCCCGCGCCAACGCCTGTCCGTGAAGGCCGAAACCAACAGCAGGAGCGTGCTCTGCGGCTGGTGGAAATTGGTCACCAGCCCGTCCACCACCCGGAAACGGTAGCCCGGCATGATCATGATGCGGGTCGAAGCGTGCAGCGATTCCAGCCTCTCCGTATCCAGGTATCCGGCCAGCGCCGCAAACGCCTCGCGGGCGCCGAACGCCTCCGGAAGGTCATAGATCTCCCACTGCCCCACCGGGCGCGCCGCATCGGGCCGTCCCGTCTGCGCCACGCGGTAGCCCAGGGCCACCAGCGACTCCAGGGTGCGCACCGTGGTCGTACCCACCGCCACCAGCGGCCCTGCGGCGTCGCGCAACGCGTCGAGCGTGGGGCGGCTCACCTCGAAATGCTCGGTGTGCATGGTGTGGTCGGCCGCCGCCTCGCTCTTCACCGGAAGGAACGTTCCGGCACCCACATGCAGCGTCACCTCGGCCATGCCCACGCCCCGCCCACGAAGCCCGTCCAGCACCCGGTCCGTGAAGTGCAGCCCCGCCGTAGGCGCGGCCACCGAGCCTTCGATGCGTGCGTAAACGGTCTGGTAACGGGTTATGTCTATTTCTTCACTTTCACGGTTGAGGTAGGGGGGAATGGGCGTGCGTCCCAGCAGTTCCAGGAGTTGCCCGAAGGTCAGGCCGGCATCCCAGCGGAAATCCACGCGCAGCCCTACGCCCTCGGCATGGCCGCGCGTAGCCGTCAGGCGGTGGATGCCGCCGTTCCACTCAAAATCTATATGGATATCGTCTTTCCACTTTTTCAGGTTGCCCGCCATGCAGACCCACGCGCAGGTCCCGCGTACGGCGAACGCACGCTCGTAATCGGCCGGATCGCACGGTTCGAGGCAGAATACCTCCACCCGCGCACCGCTGGCCTTGTGCATCACGATACGGGCCCGCACCACACGTGTATTGTTGAACACCAGCAGGCTGCCGGCAGGCAAATGGTCGCCTATCGAAGCGAACGGAGCTTCGCAGATCCGCCCGCCGCGCCACACCAGCAGCCGCGAACGGTCGCGCTCGGCCAACGGAAAGCGGGCGATGCGCTCCTCGGGCAGCGGGTAATCGTAATCGGATATTTTAACGGTACGGTCCATCGCGGGGCAAAGATACGAAGAGTTCCCCGGAAAATTCAACGGCGATTTAATCTGCGGGGATTAAATTCTCTGCCGCTTGCGGCGTTACCGCTTCCACATCCCGCGGCTGTAGGGGCGACGCGGAGCGTGGAGCTGCGGGATGCGGCAATTGCCCCAGGCGACTCGCCCTTGAGTACCCTGCAGTTTCAATTACCCATGCTATGCATGGGTTTCCTCCCCGCGGCCCGGCATAACTCAAGTACACTTGGTTCTGCCCTCGCTCGCAGCGTCGGTTGCCGCAAGGTTCTTTATTTGGGAATTATATACTTTTCTGCACTCCGTCTGTGTTCCGGGTCGTCCGGCAACCCGCGACTTCTGCGCCTGTGACGCAACGCGCCGCCGGGAACGGGGTCGGGAAAACAAACCGACGTAAATAATTATATATTAGCGTGTTGTGTATTTAGGGTGACGGTCGTTATTTTTATTCAAAACATTGATTATAAGTTGTCTACGTCCGGTTGCGCCGTCGGTTTGCAGCCAGCGGAGGGAATAAAGAACCCCGCAGCAAGCTGCGGGGTATTGTAAAGGCTGCGATTGCCTGTGGCAATCGCCATCACCCGCGGGTCTAAAGCGGAGATTTCGCCCCGCGGGAGATTTTCGTATGATCGCCGCGAGCAGCGGGGAATTCAACCCTTAGAGATTAAATCGGAGCGCAGCGACATTTCCGGCCTTACGCGCCGGGTGGCTGCGGGCCGACAGGTTTGCAAAGCAAATCTGAGTATCATATTATTGTCATTAGAATGACCTGTCCTGTCTAAATGCACAACGTGTTATAATAGTCTTTTGTTCAGGATTGAGGGATTTATAACGCAGGCTTTCTTCCGGTGTGTGAGTTCGGATTCCCCATCCCGGCCCCACGCCAACCGCTTTCCCCAATGCCGTTTTACGCCGACACCCCTTCCGGATCCTTCCCCCGGCCGGGGAGGATTCGGAAGATTATCCCTGATCCGGGTTTTATTGCGATGTTGCGTATACGGCTGAAATTACATACATTTGCCCGATCCGGGAACGTCCCTCGTAAAACCCCGGTCCCGGCCCGCCCGCATGGATGCTGTCGACAGAGAACTATTGGAAAGCCTCGTCAAAGGCGATCCGGATGCCTTCCGGAGCGTTTTCGACCGTATCTATGTCCGGCTCGTGCAACATGCCGCCTTTTACGTGATGGACATCGACGCGGCCGAGGACATCGCCCAGGATGTTATGGCCGGCATCTGGAGCGACCGCCACAAACTCGCCGGGGTCGTCAATTTCGAAGGCTATGTGCTGCGCTGGGTCCGCAACGGATGCATCAACCACCTTACACGCAGCGAGGTAAACAACAAATACCGGCAAAAGCAGATGGTCCGTGAGGCGGAAGAGGTCGAAACCGATCCCGAAACTTATTATAAAGCCATCTACGAACTGATCGGACGTATGCCCGGGAAACGCCGCCAGGTCTTTGAACTGAGCGTGTTCCAGTCAAAGACCTATGCCGAGATCGCCGGGCTGACAGGCATTTCCGTCAACACCGTCAAGGAACACATCAAAGCCGCCTACGCTTACCTGCGCAAGCAGTCGGCGCATATCCCCTATCCCTGAGCGGGGTGGTCCGCAACCGGTGAAAGAGTAAAAATTGGTTCTGGAGTTCTTAACGCGCCGTTTTAACGCCTCAGTCCAGCAAACAACCCGACGTTGCGAGCGAGGGCAGAACCAGGTTTACTTGAGTTATGCCGCGCCCCCGCGGCCGCGGGATGGATATGCAAAACACGGTAAACGGCGGGAAATTCAACCTATAGAGATTAAATCCCCGGGCGCGAATTCTCCAGGGGCCGCTACTGCCTGCCGGAAAAAAGGACCTGTCTTTCCTTCGACCTGTTTTTTGGGAAAGCGGTGTTGGAAATCTCGGGGAAAGCAGATACTTTTACGCCATGGATATCATGGAATTAAGGCGGCCCTGCCCGGAGGAGCTTCCTTTTACGGGAGAAACCGCGCCGTTCGGCATAACCGCGTTCGTATATAAGGTAGTATGCGGGCGGATGTTCGTGTCGTGCGGTGCGGGCGATTCCGGCCGGACCGACCTCGAAGGCGATCCGGGGCGTGCCGTGGAATTGCGCGAACGCTATCCGGCCCGGATCCGGGCCGGCCGCCGTGTGCACGGGGTTCACTGGAATACGGTGAGTGCCGGAGGCAGCCTTCCGGACCGGATGTTGCGCGGGATGATCGTGGAATCCTGCCGCCTGGCGGCGGCCGAACTTTTCCGTGCGGAACGCGGGTGCGCCGCGGACGCGCCCGTTGGAATGAACCTGACCCAAAGCTGTTGAACAGATGAAAAATATTCCTGTAACCGGCCAGATGGCGGTGCCGATCGACCATCGGGATATGCTTGTGGCGATCGACCGCCCGCTCTCGCCGCTGTCGGGCGCGATGCATTGGCATACCCATTATGAACTGGCGATGGTCACGTGCCGCGGCGGCGAGCGCTATGTGGGCGATTCGCACGAAAGCGTGGACGAGTTGGATATCGTCCTGATCGGGCCGCGGATGCCCCATGCGTGGGTCGCCCCCAAGGTCGAGGGCAGCCGGATGTTCACGCTCCATTTCCATGACGCGACCTGGGAACGGCACCTGGGCGGGATGAATGTGTTCCGGCCTGTGCGTATGCTATTGGAGCGGGCCGCTTACGGGGTTTCGTTCTGCGACCGGGCCAAACCGGAAATCCGCGACCGTATCCTGGCGCTTCCGGGGATGCGGGGCGTCGAAGGTGTGCAGCACTTCATTTCACTGCTCGATTTTCTGGCGCAGACCCCCAACCAGAAGATGCTGGCCGCCCCGGGCTATACGTTGCAGGGTGCGCCCGGTACGGTGGACCGGCGGGTGGAACTTGTTTGCCGCCATCTGGAGAAGGCCTACGCCCGTCCGCTCAAGCTTTCCGATGCGGCTGCGGTCGCAGGCATGTCCGAGTCGGCCTTTTGCCATCTGTTCAAGCGCAATATGGGCGAAAATTTTGTGGATTACCTGAACGGCATCCGTGTCCATGAGGCGATGAAGATGCTCCACATCACCGATGCCGCCGTCGCGGAGGTGTGCCTTGCGTGCGGGTTCAACAATACGTCCAATTTCATCCGCGTGTTCCGCCGCAAGTGCGGTTACTCGCCGTCGGAATACCGCCTCAAATCCCGCAGGGCGATCACCAGGCTGTAACGTTTCGTCGTTTTCTTTCCGGTCCGGAGGCTTGCCATAGGCAGGCCTCCGGATTTTTATATGGCATTTCACCCCGCGAAACGCACCTCGCCGCAGTCCGCCGAATTTATTTCCGCCTTCCCGTCGCCGCAGAGGGGAAGAATCTTTCCGCCGGTAAGGGCCGGGCCTGTGCCGTCCGGGATGAAAAAAAGATCGGCCGGCACTTGGACGGCATTGAAATTTTTACTACTTTTGCAAAAGATGTTAAAATTTACACAAAAATCCGGATATATGAGTAAAATAATATCGATCGAAGAGGCGGTTTCCCGGGTCAGGGACGGCATGACGGTGATGGTCGGCGGCTTTTTGGCGACGGGCGGCCCGAACCGGCTGATGGATGCCCTGGCGGCGAGCGGCGTGAAGGGGCTGACGGTAATCTGCAACGACACGGCCTTTCCGGACAAGGGTGTGGGCCGTTTGGTCGCCAACGGCCAGGTGGCGCGTGTGATCACCTCGCACATCGGCACCAACCCGGCCACCGTGTCGCAGATGAACGAAGGCCGGCTGACGGTGACGTTCTATCCGCAAGGTACGCTTGCGGAGTGCATCCGCGCGAAAGGCGCAGGCCTGGGCGGCGTGCTCACGCCGACGGCGCTGGGTACGGTGATCGCCGACGGCAAACAGGTGGTGGCGGTCGACGGGCGCGACTATCTGCTGGAAAAGCCGGTCGGCGCCGACATTGCGCTGATCCATGCCACGGTGGCCGACGAATCGGGTAACCTTATTTATAAGGGTACGACGCAGAATTTCAATCCGTTGATGGCGATGGCCGCCGACGTGGTGATCGCCGAGGTGGACGAAGTGGTGCCGGTGGGTTCTTTTAGCCCCGAAACGGTGCACACGCCCGCCATTTTTGTGGATTACATGGTGAAATAGCGCGGATTGCGATTCCGCAGCCGCGGCAAGTGAAGAATAATCTAAAACCGAAAATATGGAAAAATCGATCATCCGTATGCGCATGAGCGCCCATGATGCACACTACGGCGGCGGCCTGGTGGACGGCGCGAAGATGCTGCAACTGTTCGGCGACGTAGCCACCGAACTGCTGATCCGCCGCGACGGCGACGAGGGCCTGTTCAAGGCCTATGACAACATCGAATTCATGGCCCCGGTCTATGCGGGCGACTACATCGAGGCGGTGGGTGAGATCACCTCCGAGGGCAACACCTCGCGCCGGATGACGTTTGAGGCCCGCAAGGTGATCGTGCCGCGTCCCGATATTTCGGCGTCGGCGTGCGACGTGCTGGCCGAGCCGGTCGTGGTGTGCCGTGCGACCGGTACGTGCGTGGTTCCCAAGGATTGCCAGCGTAATAAATAAATTGGAATAATGGCATTTTGCCCCGGCAAAATGCATGATTCCGCGGCTCGGAATCTTTGATTTCGCCCCCGCAGCCGCAGAATCGAAATTCAAACATAAGCCATGGAAAAACTGATCATTACGGCCGCGATCTGCGGCGCCGAGGTGCTC
>JAVBNK010000115.1:0-18944 GCA_031551595.1 Rikenellaceae bacterium
CGGTTTCCCACAACTCTTCGGCGATGTGCGGTGCGAACGGCGCGAGCAGGATCGTGAGCGGTTCGAGCACCGTCCGTTTGTGGCAGTCGCCCAACTCGCCGAGGCAGATCATAAAGGCGCTCACGGAGGTGTTCAGAGAGAAGGTTTCGATGTCGCCGCCGATCTTGCGGATGGTCTTGTGCAGGGCCTTCATTTCGGCCGGCGTGGGCTGCCCGTCGGTCACGGCGGGGTTGCCTTCGCGGTCGAAGAAGAGCCTCCAGAAGCGGCGCAGGAATTTATGCACTCCGTCGATGCCGTTCGTGTCCCACGGTTTGGCCTGCTCCAGCGGGCCGAGGAACATTTCGTACATGCGCAGCGTGTCGGCGCCGTAATTCTCGACGATCATATCCGGGTTCACGACGTTGAACATCGACTTGCTCATCTTCTCGATCGCCCAGCCACAGACGTATTTGCCGTCTTCGAGAACGAACTCGGCGTCGGCGAATTCGGGCTGCCATTGCCTGAAGGCCTCCAGGTCGAGCACGTCGTTGCGCACGATGTTCACGTCGACGTGGATTTCCTGTGTATCGTATTGGTCTTTAAGACCTAAAGATACGAATTTGTTGGTGCCTTTGATGCGGTAGACGAAATTCGACCGGCCCTGGATCATGCCCTGGTTCACGAGCTTTTTGAACGGCTCCTGCTCGCACACATAGCCCAGGTCGTAAAGGAACATATTCCAGAACCGCGAGTACATCAGGTGGCCCGTAGCGTGCTCGATACCGCCGATATAGAGGTCGACGTTACGCCAGTATTCATTGGCTTCGCGGCTGACGAGTGCCTTGTCATTGCGGGGGTCCATGTAGCGCAGGAAATAGGCCGACGACCCGGCGAAACCGGGCATCGTGCTCAGTTCGTAGGGATAACCCTCGGGAGTGTGCCATCCTTCGACGCGGGCCAGCGGCGGCTCGCCCCCGGCCGTCGGGCCGAAGTTCTCGATCGCGGGCAGTTCCAACGGCAGTTTGTCTTCCGCGAGCGGATAGGCCACGTCGTCTTTATAATACACCGGGACCGGCTCGCCCCAGTAGCGCTGGCGGCTGAAGATGGCGTCGCGCAGGCGGTAATTGATCTGTTTCTTCCCGATACCGCGCGACTCGATCTCGGCGAACATACGCCCGATCGCCTCCTTTACGTCGAGCCCGGTAATGAAATCCGAGTTGATCACTTTGCCGGCCTTGGCGTCGTACGAAGCCACCTCGACGTCGCCGCCCTCGACCACCGGGATGATGGGCAGCGAGAAGTGGCGGGCGAAGGCCCAGTCGCGCGAGTCGTGCGCCGGGACGGCCATGATCGCCCCCGTGCCGTAACCCGCCAGCACGTAGTCGCTGATGTAGACCGGGATGCGCACGCCGTTCAGCGGATTGAGCGCGTAACTTCCTGTGAATGCGCCGCTCACACGCTTCGTGTCGGCGATGCGCTCGCGCTCCGAACGCTTCTTGGTTTCAGTGATATAGGCATCTATTTTATCTTTTTGCGCAGGGGTGGTCAGTGCGACTACAAGTTCATGCTCGGGCGCCAGGACCATGAACGTCGCCCCGAAAACCGTATCGGGGCGGGTGGTGAATATTTCGAGTGTTTCGCCGCCCTGCAACTTATTTTCGGGTGTGGCTTCCAGTCCGAAGAACATCTGGGCGCCCTCGCTGCGGCCGATCCAGTTGCGCTGGATCTCCTTCAGCGACTCGCTCCATTCGAGGCGCTCCATGCCGTCGAGCATGCGTTGGGCGTAGGCGGTGATGCGCAGCAGCCATTGCTTCATGCGCTTTTGCTCCACGGGGAAGCCGCCGCGCACCGACAAGCCGTCTTTCACTTCGTCGTTCGCGAGCACCGTGCCCAGTTCCGGGCACCAGTTGACCATCGTGTCGGCGCGGTAGGCCAGGCGGTAATTCAGCAGCACGTCTTCCTGCTGCGCCTCGCTCATTTCATTCCATTCGGCGGCCGTGAACGACATCGGGCGCGTGCAGGCGGCGTTAAGCCCGTCGTTGCCATGGATTGCGAACGTCTCTTTCAGCTCGGCGATCGGGCGGGCCCGGCGTTCGTCGTTGCAGTAGTACGATTCGAACATTTTCAGGAAGGCCCATTGCGTCCAGCGGTAATAGCCCGGATCGCAGGTGCGCACCTCGCGCGACCAGTCGTACGAAAAGCCGATTTTATCCATTTGCTCACGGTAGCGGGCGATGTTCTTTTCGGTGGTCACGGCGGGGTGCCGGCCGGTCTGGATGGCATACTGCTCGGCCGGCAGGCCGAAGGCGTCGTAGCCCATCGGGTGCAGCACGTTGAAGCCGCAAAGGCGTTTGTACCGGGTATATATGTCCGAAGCGATGTACCCGAGCGGATGCCCGACGTGCAGGCCCGCGCCCGAGGGATAGGGGAACATATCCAACACGTAGAATTTGGGGCGCGACGGGTCGACGCCCACCCGGTAGGTGCCGCGGCGTTCCCACTCTTCCTGCCATTTATGCTCGATCTGCCTGAAATTGTACTCCATAGAATGTTTTTCTGAGTGTAAACCGCAAATATAGTGAATGCCGGGAAACGAGGCAAATTTATTTGCTCCCGCCCGGGGGCGCCCTGGATATTCTGCCAATGTAACGCATTCTTCGGAGGCATGGACAGCGGTTGGGATATTTACCTGCAATATAATACATAATTAACTGTAAATAAATCATATATGTCCGAATGCCACGCATTATTATAAATTATATTTATTTTAATATGAAAATCATAGATAAATATAATAGATAATCCGGGCAGGAAACCCCGAAAACGGCGAAAAACGTGGGAAAAACGGGCGTTTTCGGGCAAAAAAATGTGCATTATATATGGTGGTGTGGAAAAAAGTCGTATCTTTGCAGTCCATTTTGGATAATGGAAACGAGAATAATTCACTAAAAACAAGGAAAAAACGAAATGCCAACTATCCAACAGTTAGTACGTAAGGGACGGGTTGCGCTGCAGGACAAGAGCAAGTCGCCTGCATTGGATTCGTGCCCGCAGCGCCGCGGTGTTTGCGTGCGCGTGTACACGACTACCCCCAAGAAGCCGAACTCGGCGATGCGTAAAGTCGCCCGTGTCCGCCTGACCAACACCAAAGAGGTCAACGCCTACATCCCCGGAGAAGGCCACAACCTGCAGGAGCACTCGATCGTGCTGGTGCGCGGCGGCCGTGTGAAAGACCTGCCGGGTGTGCGCTACCACCTCGTTCGCGGTGCTTTGGACGCCGCAGGTGTGGACGGACGCCGCCAGCGCCGCTCGAAGTACGGTGCCAAACGTCCCAAGCCCGGTGCGGTGGCCCCGGCTAAAAAGAAGTAACGGACAGTAAAGTCCTGAAAAAACACTAAACAGGCCGAGGGGCAGTAACCGGGGGTGAAGATGGGGCGAACCCGTAAAGTAATCCGCCGAGTGAAGATAGCCGCCGAAAGCCACAACAACAAACAAAAGCAATGAGAAAAGCAAAGCCTAAAAAGCGAATTCTACTTCCGGATCCCAAGTTTGCGGATGTACAGGTGACACGGTTCGTGAACAACCTTATGCTGGACGGTAAGAAGAGTATTGCCTACACCATTTTCTACGACGCGTTGGATCTGGTGGGCGAGAAGCTGAAAGATGCAGAAAAGGCTCCCCTGGAGATCTGGAAACAAGCGCTGGAAAACATCACCCCGCAGGTGGAGGTCAAATCCCGCCGCGTGGGAGGCGCCACGTTCCAGGTTCCTATGGAAGTGCGCCCCGAACGCAAAATTTCATTATCCATGAAGAACCTTGTTCTTTATTCTCGCAAGCGTCCGGGCCGCAGCATGGCGGAAAAATTAGCCGCCGAGATCATGGCCGCCTACAACCAGGAAGGCGCCTCGTTCAAACGCAAAGAGGAAATGCACCGCATGGCCGAGGCCAACAAGGCATTCGCCCACTTCAGATTCTAGGAGGTACAGATGGCAAAGAGAGATTTAAATTTTACGCGTAACATCGGCATCATGGCCCACATCGATGCCGGTAAGACCACCACCTCCGAGCGTATCCTCTTCTACACGGGCAAAACCCACAAGGTCGGCGAAACCCACGAGGGTACGGCCACCATGGACTGGATGGCCCAGGAGCAGGAGCGAGGCATCACCATCACGTCGGCCGCTACGACCGCGTTCTGGGTCTACAAGGACAACCAGTACCAGCTCAACGTGATCGACACCCCGGGACACGTCGACTTTACGGTCGAGGTGGAACGTTCGTTGCGCGTGCTGGACGGCGCCGTGGCTACGTTCTGCGCCGTGGGCGGCGTGGAGCCCCAGTCGGAAACCGTATGGCGCCAGGCGGACAAGTACAAAGTCCCCCGCATCGGCTACGTCAACAAAATGGACCGCATCGGCGCCGACTTCATGAACGTCTGCGCACAGGTCAAGGAGCGCCTCGGCGCCACCGCCCTGCCGATCGCACTGCCTATGGGTAAAGAGGCCAATTTTTACGGCTTGATAGACCTTATATATAATAGGGCGATCATCTACAACGACGATAAGAACGTCCGCGACAACTTCCACCATGAGGAGATCCCCGCCGAATTCAGGGAGGAGGCTGCCGAATGGCGCAACAAGCTGATCGAGGAAGTGGCTTCGGTGGACGACGCCCTGATGGAGAAATTCTTCGAGGATCCCGATTCGATCACGCCGGACGAACTGATCGCCGCCATCCGCAAAGCCACCATCGAAATGGTGGTCGTGCCGATGCTGTGCGGCTCGTCGTTCAAGAACAAGGGCGTGCAGCTGTTGCTGGACTGCATCATGGCCTTCCTGCCCTCGCCGCTCGATATCGAAGCCATCGTGGGTACCGACCCGCGCACCGACAAGGAGGTGTCGCGCAAGCCGTCGGAGGACGAGCCCTTCTGTGGCCTGGCCTTCAAGATCGCTACCGACCCCTTCGTAGGCCGCCTGTGCTTCGTGCGCGCCTACTCGGGCAAGCTCGACGCCGGTTCGTACGTCCATAACAGCCGCTCGGACAAGAAAGAGCGTATCTCGCGCCTCTACCAGATGCACTCCAACAAGCAGAACCCCATCGAGATGGTCACTGCGGGCGACATTTGCGCGGCAGTGGGTTTCAAGGATATCCGCACCGGCGACACGCTCTGCGATGAAAAGCATCCTATCGTGCTCGAGTCGATGACCTTCCCCGAGCCTGTGATCGGCCTTGCGGTCGAGCCCAAGACGCAGAAGGACCTCGACAAACTGGGCATCGCCCTGGGCAAGCTGGCCGAAGAGGACCCGACGTTCACCGTCAGGACCGACCCGGACAGCGGCCAGACCGTCATCAGCGGTATGGGCGAGTTGCACCTGGAGATCATCGTAGACCGCCTGCGCCGCGAATTCGGCGTGGAGATCAACCAGGGCGCTCCGCAGGTCAACCACAAGGAAGCCCTCACCCAGACCGTCGAGCACCGCGAGGTGTTCAAGAAACAGACCGGCGGCCGCGGTAAGTTCGCCGACATCATCTTCAGGATCGGCCCGGCCGACGAGGGTGTGAGCGGCCTGCAGTTCGTGGACGAGGTGAAAGGCGGTAACATTCCCCGCGAGTATATCCCCTCGGTCGAGAAAGGTTTCAAGTCGGCGATGGCCAACGGCCCGCAGGCGGGTTACACGATCGACTCGATGAAGGTGACGCTGGTGGACGGTTCGTTCCACGCGGTCGACTCCGACTCGCTTTCGTTCGAGATCTGCGCCCGCAACGGTTTCCGCCAGTCGGCCAGGAAAGCCGGCCCGGTGATCATGGAACCGATCATGAGCGTGGAGGTGGTGACCCCCGAAGAGAGCATGGGCGACATCATCGGCGATTTGAACAAACGCCGCGGACAGATCGCAGGCATGGAATCGCGCGGCGTAGCCCGTGTGGTGAAAGCCAAAGTGCCCCTCTCGGAAATGTTCGGCTATGTGACCGTACTGCGTACGCTCTCGTCGGGCCGTGCGACCTCGACGATGGAGTTCTCGCACTTCGAACCCGTTTCACAGAACCTCGCCAAAGAGATCATCGAAAAATCGAGCGGTAAACACCAGGAATTGGAATAATAAAAAACGTAATATGAGCCAAAAAATCAGAATCAAACTCAAATCTTACGATCACAACCTGGTGGATAAATCCGCCGAAAAGATCGTAAAGACGGTCAAGGGCAGCGGAGCTGTGGTCAGCGGCCCGATTCCCCTGCCCACCCAGAAGAAGATCTTCACCGTGAACCGTTCGACGTTCGTCAACAAGAAGAGCCGCGAACAGTTCCAACTCTGCACCTTCAAACGCATTCTGGACATCTACAGCTCGACGCCCAAAACGATCGACGCGCTGATGAAACTGGAATTGCCGAGCGGGGTAGAGGTGGAAATCAAGGTGTGATGAGTTTGTGCGGATAGCGGGCCGCCTTTGCACGATCCCTCTCGCTTTTAATCTCACGTACTTCGGGTACGTTCCGGTTAAAAGTTCAAGCGATCCTGCGGAATCGGCCCACTTTGCGCACAAACGGTTGCCCGGGAAGTATCCCTGCACTTTGCATCCGGACTTCCGGGGCAACCTCCCAAGGGGTTGTTCCCGTTACAGAACAACTCCGGGCGGAACCCCCCCGTTACGGGACGACCGCTAAACCGCGGACCTGAGAAATAAGGGACACCCTGCGACAGGATATACCTTATATATATAGGCCCGCACAGTAACACGAATTGCCGCTGCCCGAAGGAGGCATGCAATAACAGAATTTATACGAACAAACGACAAAAATGTCAGGACTAATTGGAAAAAAAATCGGAATGACTTCCGTTTACGGTGCCGATGGTAAAAACATACCATGCACCGTCATTGAGGCTGGTCCCTGTGTAGTTACGCAAATCAAGACCGTCGAGAAAGATGGATACTCGGCGATCCAGATTGCCTATGACGAGAAAAAAGAGAAGCAAACCAGCAGTAGTTTGATGGGCCATTTCAAAAAGGCCGGAACTACCCCTAAACGCAAGCTTGCGGAATTCCGCGACTTCGACCCCGAGCTGAAAGTCGGCGACGTGATCACCCTGGACGTGTTCATGGATGAGGACTGGCTGGACATCACCGGTATCTCGAAGGGTAAAGGATTCCAGGGCGTTGTGAAACGCCACGGCTTCGGCGGCGTCGGCGGCCAGACCCACGGCCAGCACAACCGCCAGCGTAAACCCGGTTCGCTGGGAGCGTCATCCTATCCGTCGCGCGTGTTCAAAGGCAAGCGCCTTCCCGGACAAACCGGCGGCGACCAGGTGAAAGTGCTCAACCTGCGCATACTCAAAAAGATACCCGAAAACAACCTGATCCTGGTGAAAGGTTCGCTTCCGGGAGCGAAAGGTTCTTACGTAGTCATGGAGGACTAAATGATGGAATTAGCAGTATATAACATTTCCGGCAAAGAAACCGGTAAGAAAGTAGTCCTGAAAGACGAAATCTTCGGCATCGAACCCAACGACCATGCGATCTGGCTGGACGTGAAGCAGTATCTGGCCAACCAGCGCCAGGGTACGCACAAAGCCAAACAGCGTAACGAGGTGGCAGGCTCGACCAAGAAGCTCAAACGCCAGAAAGGTACCGGCGGCGCACGCGCAGGCAGCATCAAAAGCCCGCTGTTCCCCGGCGGCGGCCGTGTATTCGGTCCCGTTCCGCGCGATTACAGCTTCAAACTCAATAAGAAACTCAAACAACTCGCACGCCGCAGCGCCCTGGCCTACAAAGCCAAAGGCGAACTGATCACGGTGGTGGAAGACTTCCGCATCGACGCGCCCAAAACCAAAACCTACCTCGACATCGCAGGCAACCTGAAGATGGCCGACAAGAAAGTGCTGGTGGTGCTGCCGGAATCGAACCACAACATCATCCTCTCGACGCGCAACCTGCCCAACGTGAAGGTTGTGGTGGCCCAGGACGTGAATACGTACGACCTGATGAACACGGGAGTGATCCTGATGACCGAAGGCGCAGCCGATGTTATTAACCAAATGTTAGCGTAAACAAAATGGAAGCACTCATTAAGCCAGTACTGACCGAGAAAATGACGATTCAGGGCGAAAAGCTGAACCGTTACGGTTTTATAGTCGACCGGAGGGCTAACAAATTGCAGATCCGCGCTGCCGTCGAGCAGATGTACGGGGTCGTCGTAACGGACGTGAACACCATGAACAACATGGGTAAGGAGAAAAGCCGCTTCACCAAGGCCGGCCTGCTCCAGGGGCGTGCGAACAACACCAAAAAGGCAATTGTTACCCTCAAGGACGGAGACAAGATAGATCATTACAGTAATATCTAACGAAGATGGCAGTAAGAAAGTTTAAACCCGTTACTCCGGGTACAAGACATAAGGTGATCACCAAGAACGACGACATTACGTGTTCGACACCTGAAAAGAGCCTGCTCCGTCCTAAAAAAAGCTCCGGCGGACGCAACAACTCCGGTAAAATGACCGTACGCTACATTGGCGGCGGACACAAACAGATGTACCGCGTGGTGGATTTCCTCCGCCAGAGGGACGGTATTCCCGCTACGGTGAAAACCATCGAGTACGACCCGAATCGCTCGGCCCGTATCGCCCTGGTTTGCTATGCCGACGGCCAGAAAAGCTACATCCTCGCCCCGAACGGCCTCCAGGTCGGACAGGTGATCAACTCGGGCAAAGGGGTGGCTCCGGAAGTAGGCAACACGCTGTTCCTGTCGGAGATTCCGCTGGGTACGGTGGTCCACAACATCGAACTCTACCCCGGCGAGGGCGCCGTGATGGCCCGCTCGGCCGGTACCTACGCTCAACTGCTTGCCCGTGAAGGCAAATTCGCTATTATCAAACTTCCTTCGGGAGAAACCCGTATGGTGCTCGTCACCTGCCGCGCGACGATCGGCGCCGTGTCGAACCCCGACCACAGCCTCGAACAGCACGGTAAAGCCGGCCGCAAGCGTTGGCTGGGACGCCGCCCGCACAACCGCGGCGTGACGATGAACCCCGTGGATCACCCGATGGGTGGCGGCGAGGGCCGTTCGTCCGGCGGTCACCCCCGTTCGCGCAAAGGTCTGCTGGCGAAAGGTTACAAAACCCGCGACCCGAAGAAGACTTCTGCAAAATTCATTGTATCACGTAGAAAAAAATAATAGCTAAATGAGCCGTTCATTAAAGAAAGGACCATATATCGAGCCTAAACTCGAAACGAGGGTCATTGCCCAGAAAGAGTCGGGTAAGAAGAACGTCATCAAGACATGGTCGCGTGCAAGCATGATCTCGCCTGACTTCGTCGGCCAGACGATCGCTGTCCACAACGGGAATAAATTCATCCCGGTATACGTCACCGAGAACATGGTAGGCCACAAACTCGGCGAATTCTCGCCCACGCGCAACTTCCGTGGCCACGCAGGAAACAAGAAAAAATAGTAGGTAATGGGTACAAGAAAACACAATACGGCCGAGCAATACAAGGCCGAAAAGGCGCAGAAGGCGATCGCCATCCTGCGTGACTGCCCCACTTCGCCCCGCAAAATGCGCCTCGTGGCGGACATGGTGCGCGGCGTGGAGATCAACCGGGCACTGGGTATCCTTCGCTATTCGAAGAAGGAAGCCTCGATCCGTCTGGAAAAACTCCTGCGTTCGGCGATCTCGAATTGGGAGAAAAAGAACGAAAACGAACGCCTCGAAGACACCCCGCTGTGCGTGAAGGAGATCTTCGTGGACTGCGGCCGTATGCTCAAAAGGGTGCAACCCGCTCCCCAGGGCCGTGCGCACCGCATCCGCAAGCGTTCGAACCACGTGACGATCGTCGTAGACAAAATGGAAACCAAAGAAACGAAAACCGCAGAGTAAAGATGGGACAGAAAGTTAATCCGATAGCAAACCGCCTCGGCATCATCCGCGGCTGGGACTCGAACTGGTACGGCGGCAAGGACTTTTCGGCCAAACTGGTCGAGGATGCCAAAATCCGTCAGTACCTGGGCGCCCGTCTTGCCAAAGCGAGCATCTCGAAGATCATCATCGAGCGCACGCTGAAACTCGTTACGGTTACGATTTCCACCGCCCGCCCCGGCATCATCATCGGCAAAGGCGGCCAGGAGGTCGACAAACTCAAGGAAGAGCTCAAAAAGCTGACCGGCAAAGAGGTCCAGATCAACATCTTCGAGGTGAAACGCCCCGAGATCGATTCGATGATCGTGGCCAACAACATTGCCCGCCAGCTCGAAGGGCGCATCTCTTACCGCCGTGCGGTCAAGACGACCATCGCATCGACGATGCGCATGGGCGCCGAGGGGATCAAAATCCAGATTTCGGGCCGCGTCGGCGGCGCCGAGATGGCCCGCAGCGAAACCTACAAGGAGGGACGTATTCCCCTGCACACGTTCCGTGCCGATGTGGATTACGCACTGGCCGAAGCACTTACGAAAGTAGGCCTGCTCGGGATCAAAGTGTGGATCTGCACGGGCGAGGTGTACGGCAAACGCGACCTGTTCGAACTCTCGGGCGCGAGCGTAGCCGGCGCCGGAGCGCAGGCAGGCAGCGGATACGGCGACCGCGGTGACCGCGGCGACCGTGGCGACCGTCGTGACCGTCGTGGACGTGGCGATCGCAACGACCGTGGTGGAGACCGCAATAAAAACAGAAGAAATAACAGGTAAAGTAAGATAAGAGATGTTACAGCCCAAGAAGACCAAATTCCGCAGGATGCAGAAAGGCCGCATGAAGGGACTCGCAGGCCGCGGGAACCAGCTTGCGTTCGGCTCGTTCGGCATCAAGGCGTTGGATTCGACCTGGATCACCGGCCGCCAGATCGAGGCAGCCCGCCAGGCTATCGTCCGCCACATGAAACGCGAAGGACAAATATGGATCAGGATATTCCCTGACAAACCGATCACCAAAAAACCCGCCGAGGTGCGTATGGGTAAGGGTAAAGGTGCGCCCGAAGGATTCGTGGCCCCCGTAACCCCCGGACGTATCCTGATCGAGGCGGAAGGTGTGCCCCTGTCAGTGGCCCAGGAGGCCCTGCGCCTCGGCGCCCAGAAGCTTCCGATCGCCACGAAGTTTATCATGAGAAGGGATTATACCGAAACCGAAATCTAAAAAGAGCGAAAACAGTATGAAAACTTCTGAGATAAAGGAGATGTCGGTGGCGGACCTGAAGGAACGCATCGACGCGGAAAAAGCAGCCATGGTACGCACCAGGCTGACCCACGCCACCTCGCCCGTCGAAAACACCTCGACGATAGGGAAAGCCCGCAGGGATATCGCGCGCATGATGACCATCCTGCGCCAAAAGCAAACCGTTAAATAATACCCGCAATGGAAAGGAATCTTAGGAAAGAGCGTATCGGGGTGGTCGTCAGCAGCAAAATGGAGAAATCTATGGTCGTTGCGGTGCGCCGTAAGGTGAAACACCCGATCTACGGCAAATTCGTGACCAAAACCACGAAATTCCACGCTCACGACGAGAAGAACGAAACCAACCCCGGCGATACCGTGCGCATCATGGAAACCCGTCCGATGAGCAAGACGAAGCGTTGGAGATTAGTAGAAATCATTGAAAGAGCTAAATAGTCATGGTACAACAAGAAAGCAGGCTTACAGTAGCCGATAACAGCGGAGCGAAGGAAGTGCTGTGCATCCGCGTTCTGGGCGGCACGGGCAAACGCTACGCCTCGATCGGCGATAAGATCGTCGTGACGGTCAAAAGCGCTACGCCTTCGGGCGACATGAAGAAGGGTACCGTATCGAAAGCCGTGGTTGTCCGCACCAAAAAGGAGATCCGCCGCGCCAACGGTTCGTACATCCGCTTCGACGACAACGCGGTTGTCCTGTTGAACAACCAGGGCGAAATGCGCGGTACGCGTATCTTCGGCCCGGTGGCCCGCGAGCTGCGCGACCAGTACATGAAGATCATTTCGCTCGCGCCCGAGGTACTCTAACACGTACACAAAAAGTAAAAGACAATGTCAGTAAAATTGCATATCAAAAAAGGGGACACCGTCTATGTGAACGCCGGCAACAGCCGCGGTCAGCAGGGCAAGGTGATGGAAGTCCTTGTTGACAAGCAGCGCGCGATCGTCGAAGGCGTCAACATGATCTCCAAACACACCAAACCCAACGCCAAGAGCCCCCAGGGTGGTATCGTCAAGCAGGAAGCCCCGATACACATCTCGAACCTGCAGCCCCTCGACCCCAAATCGGGAAAACCGACCCGCGTGGGCCGCAAGGAAAACTCGAAAGGCAAATTAGTGCGAATCGCTAAAAAATCAGGGGAGGAGATCAAGTAATGGCATACATACCTACACTGAAAACCCAGTACCGCGAGAAGATCGTTCCCGCCCTGGTGAAAGAATTCGGCTATACGAGCGTCATGCAGGCCCCCAAACTGGAAAAGATCGTGATCAACCAGGGGATGGGCCAGGCGATCGCCGACAAGAAGCTGATCGAAGTGGCCCAGCAGGAGCTCAGCACGATCACCGGCCAGAAAGCCGTGCAGACCAAATCGCGCAAGGATATCTCGAACTTCAAACTGCGTAAGGGCATGCCCATCGGCGTGCGCGTGACGCTGCGCAACGAGCGCATGTACGAGTTCCTGGAGCGCCTGATCGCCGTGGCGCTGCCCCGTATCCGCGACTTCAAAGGCATCAACGAAAAATTCGACGGCCAGGGCAACTACACCCTCGGCGTGAGCGAACAGATCATCTTCCCGGAGATGGAGATCGACAAGATCACCAAGATCTTCGGCATGGAGATCACTTTCGTGACCTCGGCCGGTACGGACGAAGAGGCGTACGCGCTGCTGCGTGAGTTCGGCCTTCCTTTCAAAAACGCTAAAAAGAATCAATAGAGATGGCAAAAGAATCGATGAAGGCACGCGAGGCCAAACGCCTCAAACTCGTGCAGCGTTATGCCGCCAAGCGTGCAGCGCTCAAGGAAGCCGGCGACCAGGTCGGCCTGTCGAAGCTGCCGCGTAACTCGAACCCGATCCGCCTGCACAACCGCTGCCAGATCACGGGCCGTCCGAAGGGTTACATGCGCCTGTTCGGCATCAGCCGTATCCAGTTCCGCGAAATGGCCTCCAAGGGGCTCATCCCTGGCGTCCGCAAGGCATCTTGGTAAATTTAAAATCGACCCGGCTTCTGCGTTACGCTTCGCTTTCCGTTGCTCACGTACTTTAAGTACGCTCCGCACGGAAATGCTCGCAAGCCTTGAAGCCGTGGCGATTTTGGAAATTTACCTGGTGTGCAGGGAATACCCTCCGGTTACCAACGGAATGCAAGAAAAACGAAACACACTTTTAAATAACAAACAACAACAATGACCGATCCCATTTCGGACTTCCTGACCCGGATCAGGAACGCGGTGAAAGCCAACCACAAGGTGGTTGAAGCTCCCGGCTCAAAAATGAAACAGGAGATAACCAAGATCCTGTACGACCAGGGTTATATCCTGGCCTACAAATTCGATGCGGACGAGCGTGGCCACCAGACCATCAAAATCGCCCTGAAGTATCACAAAGAAACCAAACAGAACGCCATCAAAGGCCTCAAACGCGTCAGCCGTCCCGGCCTGCGCCGTTATGCGTGCGTTGATGAAATGCCGAAAGTGCTCAACGGCCTGGGCATCGCCATCGTTTCGACCTCGAAAGGTGTGATGACCGACAAAAAGGCCCGCGAAGAGAACGTCGGCGGCGAAGTACTGTGCTATGTATATTAACCGCCGATAAACGGGGGTGTGGAATAAGGGGCGCCGGTGCGGGATGGCTACGGAAACTGGCCGGACCGGAATAAACCGGAGCGCCGCTTGAAATAGGGAACGGACCGGGATCATCCCGGGAAGCGGCCCGAAAACAGGGAGGGCGTTTTAATGACGGCCGAGTCCTGAAAAGGGACTCCGCAACACAAAGAACGAATACCGCCCGAACACAACCCCGTTCGAAGCAAAGCCAAAAAAACAACAAATGTCAAGGATTGGAAAATTACCTGTAAACTTGCCCGCCGGAGTGACCGTTACGATCTCCCCGGACAACGTGGTGAGCGTGAAAGGGCCTCTGGGCAGCCTTAGCCAGCAAGTGGATAAGGATATCGAAGTGAGCCTGGAGGATGGCGTATTGACAGTTTCGCGTCCTACGAACCAGCCCCGCCACCGCTCGATGCACGGCCTGTACCGTGCCCTTATCAGCAACATGGTGGTCGGCGTATCGACCGGTTATGAGATCAAACAGGAGTTCGTAGGGGTCGGCTACAAAGTCGAGACCCAGGGCCAGCTGCTCGTCATGAGCCTCGGCTACTCGCACGATATCCAGATGCTGCTTCCCAACGAGGTCCAGGCTACGGCCGTGACTGAGAAGAAGGGCAACCCCATACTGACGCTGAAAAGCATCGACAAACAACTCGTCGGCCAGGTGGCTGCTAAGATCCGCTCGCTGCGCAAACCCGAGCCCTACAAAGGCAAAGGTATCAAGTTCGTCGGCGAGCAGCTCCGCCGCAAAGCCGGTAAATCTGCTAATGCCAAATAGTAAAACATTATGTCACTGAACAAGATAGAACGTAGAGAGAGGATCAAGATGCGCATCCGCAAGATCGTCAGCGGAACCGCGCAGAAACCTCGCCTGACTGTGTATCGCAGCAATAAGCAGATCTATACGCAGCTCATCGACGACGTAACGGGCGTGACGCTCGCTGCGGCTTCGTCGACCGACAAGGCCATCGCCGAACAGGCCAAAGGCAAAAACAAAGTGGAGATCGCCGCTATGGTCGGAAAACTGACCGCCGAGCGTGCCGTTGAAAAAGGGATTACCGAAGTGGCTTTCGACCGCAACGGCTACCTCTACCACGGAAGAGTTAAACAGTTGGCCGATGCCGCCCGCGAAGGAGGCCTTAAATTCTAAGAAGTATGACAAACGCGAACATAAAGAAAGTACGCACCAGCGACCTGGAGCTCAAAGACCGCCTGGTCAGCATCCAGAGGGTTACGAAAGTGACCAAAGGGGGCCGCACGTTCACCTTCTCGGCCATCGTCGTGGTGGGTAACGAGAACGGCGTGGTCGGCTATGGGCTGGGTAAGGCCAGCGAGGTGCAATTGGCCATCAGCAAGGGCATCGAAGACGCCAAAAAGAACCTGGTGAAGATCCCGGTGCTCAAAGGCACCATTCCCCACAAACAGGAAGCACGTTACAGCGGCTCGGTGGTGATGATCCGCCCGGCGGCCCCCGGTACGGGTATCATCGCCGGCGGCGCCATGCGTGCCGTGCTCGAGAGCGTGGGTATCCACAACGTACTGGCCAAGAGCAAAGGCTCGTCGAACCCCCACAACCTGGTGAAGGCTACGATCGCGGCGCTGCTCGAACTGCGCGACGCACACAGCGTAGCCCAGGTGCGCGGGATTTCACTGGACAAAGTGTTTAACGGCTAATCCTCGCAGACAATGGCAAAACTGAATATCACGCAACTCCGCAGCCGCATCGGCGCGACGGACAAGCAATGCAAAAACCTCGACGCCCTGGGCCTGAAAAGGATCAACCAGACGGTGCAGCACGAAGATTCGGCCATCATCAAAGGGATGATCGAAAAAGTGAAACACCTCGTCAGGGTCGAGGAAGCGAAGTAGTAATCAGAAAAAACGGTAGATAATGAACCTCAGTAATCTCAAACCAGCAGCAGGGTCGACCCATCACGAGAAGAGGATCGGCCGCGGCCAGGGTTCCGGCCACGGCGGTACGTCGACGCGCGGCCACAAAGGCGCGCAGTCGCGTTCGGGCTACTCCTCGAAGAGGGGCTTCGAAGGCGGCCAGATGCCTATGCAGCGCCGCCTGCCGAAGTTCGGCTTCACGAACCTCAAACGGGTGGAATACAAGGCGATCAACCTTGCGACCATCGAAGAACTCGCAAAAAAGAACAGCCTGAAGGCGATCACGGTCGATACGCTGATCGGTGCAGGCTTTATTTCGAAGAACGACCGCGTGAAGATCCTCGGCAACGGCACGCTCAGCGTAGCCTTGGAGATCACCGCGCACGCCTTCTCGAAATCGGCCACCGCAGCTATCGAAGCACAGGGAGGTAAGGCCATCAAACTCTAACCCCCACGGCTTATGAAAAGGCTAATTGAAACGATCAAGAATATTGTCAAGATAGAGGAGCTCCGCAAGAGGCTCATCTATACCTTCGGACTTGTTCTGATCTATCGTCTGGGTAGCTTCGTGGTGCTTCCGGGGATCAACCCCGAAGCGCTGGGCAACCTCCAGTCGCAGGTCGAAGGCAACAGCCTGTTGCAGCTGCTCAATATTTTCTCGGGCGGCGCGTTCCACAACGCCTCGATCTTCGCGCTGGGTATCATGCCTTACATCTCGGCGTCGATCGTCATCCAGCTGCTGGGCATCATGGTGCCCTACTTCCAGAAGATGCAGAAGGAGGGTGAAAGCGGCCGCCGCAAGATGAACCAGTGGACCCGCTACCTGACGATCATCGTGCTGCTGCTGCAGGGCCCAGCCTACCTGGCCAACCTGCACACGCAGCTCCCGCCCGCAGCATTCGTGCTGGGACAAACCATGCTGTTCAACATCAGCGCCACGGTGATGCTCATCGCAGGTACGATGTTCACGATGTGGCTCGGCGAGAAGATCACGGATAAAGGGATCGGAAACGGCGTTTCGCTCATCATCATGGTGGGTATCATCGCCCGCCTGCCCCACGCGCTGCTCGGGGAGTTGAACTCGCGCTTCACGGAGGCTACGGGCGGTATGGTGATGATCATCGTCGAATTCGTGATGCTGTTCCTGGTGTTTGCCGCGACGATCGCCCTGGTGCAGGCCGTACGCAAAGTACCCGTACAGTATGCCAAGCGCATCGTGGGTAACAAGCAGTACGGCGGCGTACGCCAGTACATTCCGCTGAAGATCAACGCTGCGGGCGTAATGCCCATCATCTTCGCCCAGGCGCTGATGTTCCTCCCGATGCTGTTCCAGAAAGCGCCCGAAACCTGGGTGTGGGCGCATAATTTCGCTGCCGAGTTCAGCGATATCCGCGGATTCTGGTACAACTTCGTGTTCGGATTGCTCGTAGTCGCCTTCACGTACTTCTACACCGCAATCACTGTGAACCCCAACATGATGGCAGAGGATATGAAACGCAACGGCGGTTTCATCCCGGGCGTCAAACCCGGTAAACAAACCGTCAACTACCTCGACACCATCATGACGAGGATCACCCTTCCGGGCTCCATATTCCTGGCGATCGTGGCTATCCTGCCGACGTTCGCGATGCATATGGGCATCAGCACCCAGTTCGCGCTGTTCTACGGCGGAACGTCGCTGCTGATCCTGGTGGGCGTGGTGCTCGACACTCTCAAGCAGATCGAAAGCTACCTGCTGTTGCGCCACTACGACGGCCTGATGAAAACCGGGCGGATCAAAGGACGCACCATGTAATCCATAGGAGCATGATATACATCAAAACCAAGGAAGAAGTGGAACTGCTGCGCGAGAACAACCGGCTCGTGTCGCTGACCCTGGCGGAAGTGGGTAAACACGTCCGCCCCGGGGTGACGACGCTCCAGTTGGATGCGATCGCAGAAGGCTTCATCCGTTCCCGCGGAGCAGTTCCCGGATTCCTTGGGTACAACGGCTTTCCGGCGACGCTCTGTGTGTCCGTGAACGAGCAGGTTGTACACGGTATACCTTCGGATTACGCCCTGCGGGAAGGCGATATCGTATCGATCGACTGTGGCACCGTCATGAAGGGGTTTTATGGTGATTCCGCCTACACGTTCGCTGTGGGACGGATCAGCGAGGAGACTGCGAAGCTCCTCCGTGTGACCAAAGAAGCCCTTTACGAAGGTGTCGCACAGGTGAAGGCCGGAGCCCGTGTGGGCGACATTTCGGCCGCTGTGCAGCATAAAGCCGAATCGAACGGTTTCTCCGTGGTCAGGGAACTGGTAGGCCACGGCCTTGGCCGGTCGATGCACGAGGCGCCCGAAGTGCCCAATTTCGGGCGCAAGGGGAGCGGTCCCATCCTTAAAGAAGGCATGGTGATCTGCATCGAGCCGATGGTCAACGCCGGGACCAGGGCAGTGGTATTCGAAAAGGACGGATGGACGGTACGGACCAAAGACCACATGCCGTCGGCACACTTCGAGTGGGCCGTGGCGGTGGGGGCGGACGGGCCGGATGTCCTGACCGATTTTGACGTTATCGAAAAGGCATTGAATTAAGGCGCGTGCGGCCGCGGGGCCGGCGGGCAGGCAAAAGCGGACAGGGCCGGTATTAAAGACCGGCGTCGGCGAAGGGCAGGCCGCGCAGGCGAAACGGACGGATGGCGCCGGAATGAAGGCCGGGCAAAGGCAATGTAAAAAAAACCTATGGCAAAACAGACTGCTATTGAAAAGGACGGGACGATCACCGAAGCCCTCTCGAACGCGATGTTCCGCGTCGAGCTGGACAACGGGCATGTGATCACCGCCCACATCTCCGGGAAAATGAGGATGCACTACATCAAGATCCTTCCCGGCGATAAAGTAAAAGTGGAAATGTCCCCCTACGATCTCTCGAAGGGGCGTATATCGTTCCGCTACAAGTAATTTAAGGTAAGCCTTAAAAAAGAATTGTAAAATGAAAGTAAGAGCATCGATCAAGAAAAGATCGGAAGACTGCAAGATCGTCAAGCGCAAAGGCCGCCTGTACGTCATCTGCAAGAAGAACCCCAAACTGAAAATGCGCCAGGGGTAAACCACTGATTCATTGATAAAAAACGAAAAAGATTTATGGCACGTATAGTTGGTGTAGATTTACCCAAAAATAAACGCGGCGAGATCGGCCTCACGTATATCTACGGAATCGGCCGGAGCACCTCGCGCAAAATCCTGGAAACCTCAGGCGTTGACTTCAACACCAAGGTTCAGGACTGGAACTACGCACAGATCGCAGCCATCCGTCAGGCGATAGCCG
>JAVBNK010000157.1:0-11874 GCA_031551595.1 Rikenellaceae bacterium
CATTTCTCCGGCCAGGTCGCCGCCTTTCAAATATAATATCCCGTTGTCGATCGTGCCTGCGTGTCCCCGCTCGATCAGCGGCCACACCCAGCCCGTGAATTCGGCCATGCGCGTCACGGCGCGGCTCACCACGTAGTCGTACCGTCCCGGCAGCGACTCGGCGCGCGCATTCACCGCCTCCACATTCTCCAGCCCCAGCGCCTTCGCCACCTCCGTGACCACCCGGATCTTCTTGGCAATCGAGTCGCAGAGCGTAAACCGCACCCCGGGGACCAGGATCGCCAGCGGAATCCCCGGAAAGCCTCCCCCACAGCCCACATCCAGCACCCGCGCCCCGTCTGCGAACGTACACACGTGCGCTATGGCCAGCGAATGGAGCAGGTGGCGCACCCCGAAATGGTCCATATCCTTGCGCGAAATCACGTTGATGCGGGCGTTCCATTCGGCGTACAACCCCGCCAGCGCATCGAAACGCTCGCGCTGCAATGCCGACAGCGCCGGAAAATATTTTTCAGCTACGGCAGCCATCAATGCAGGATGTCGGATTGTTCGGTAATGAAACGGCAGAGCTGTTCGCGGGCGCGGTGGATCTGGGTTTTGACCGTCCCCATCGGCAGTTTGAGTTCCGCGGCGATCTCTTCATAAGAATATTCGCGGAAGAAGCGCAACTCGATCAGCTTGCGGTAGCGCGGCGACATGCGGTGCAGGTGGTGTTCCAGCTGGGCCTGTTGCTGCGAGCGGATAAAACTCTCCTCGGGCGTCAGGCCTCCGTTCGAAGAAACCATCGCCGCACCGCCCAGGGGGATGGTGTCGATCGACACGTCGTCGCGGCGTTTGCGCACGTAATCGACGAACGTGTTGCGGGCGATGGTGTAGATCCACTGCCCGAAAGTATAGGAGGCATCGTATCGGTCGAGGTTCAAGTAGACCTTGATGAAGGTTTCCTGCAGCAGGTCGTCGGCGTCGTCGGCGTCGGCCATGCGCTGGACATAGAGCTGACGCATCGAGTCGCGGTAGCGGTTGAACAGGTGTTCGAAGGCCGCGGTGTCGCCCTCCACGGCATCGGCCACAAGTTGCTGGTCGGTCGCTATAATATACTTTTCTATCTCCATGCCCTGCGTCGCCTCATGGTGGCGGAAGCCCAAACGGCCAGCGTATACAGCGGCGAAAAAATATCGTAAACGATGTACGCCCATCCCAGCCCCCTTTCGCCGAGGCGGCGGGCGATCCGCCACACCTGAAACTCCACCACGCCCATCCTGAGCACCATCGCCGCACCGGCTGCGATCCGGATCTCGAAAGGCATACAAAGGCACGCCGTCACGCACGAGGCATACAGCAGCACACGGCTGCCGGTATCCCATTCGACGTAATTCTTCACCCGCTGGGGGTAGTGGCGCCATGTCATGCGGGCTTTCACCTGGCGGGCGAACCATCCGTCGGCACCGCTCCACACCTCCTGCTGCACCGAGGCGTGCGGGTTCATCACAACGGAGGTATTTCCGGCGGCGGCGATACGCTGGATGAACAGGTCGTCGTCGCCGCTCTCCAGGTCGAGGTGGTCGAAGCCTTTGGCCTCGAAATAGAGCTGTGAGGTGTAGCCGATGTTGAGCGCCGAGCCCCGGTAAGGATATCCGCGCACGGCGCCGGAGAGGTAACGCACCGCGGCGTTGAACCTTCCCGCGCGCATCAGGCGGTTGGCCAGCCCCGGGGCGGGTTTGATGCCGCAGTAGCCGATCACCACCTCGCCGCCCAGGAATCCCCGCGCCATCAGCGACAGCCATTTGGGCGAGCGGGGACGCGCCTCGGTCGTGGTCAGGATAAGGTTGGGGTACAACGCGGCTTTGATGCCCACATTGAGGGCCATCTTATTGGTGATCGGAAATTTGAGCTCCTGTTGGACCAGGCGCGTAGTTCTCAGGTGCGGGTAGCGGTGTTGCAGCAAAGCCAGGGCGTCGGTGGTTTCCGCATCGGAGCCCATATCGACCACCACCACCTCGAAACGATCGTGCTGCTGCTCCAGCAGCGACGGCAATATTTCATTGACGTACAGCGGCTCGTCGCGCACCACGAGGACGACCGACACGGGCGGAGGGGGCGTTTTCGAAGCTTTGCTTCTAAGGTTGCGGTAGGCGGGGATGCACCCATAGGCGCCCAGCCAGTACCACAACTGCACGCCCAACAGCACGGCGATGGCCGCCATGAGCAGCAAGCCGGGCAGAGTGTATATGCTAACGATCTGGTTATATGTTATTTCTATCGATTCCACGGAAGGGTTTCCTATTCCGCACAAAGGTACTCCTTTTCGCCGGAACGGCAAACGCTGTTCGTTTTTTGTTGATTAAATGCCTCCCGGCATACGGAGGGTTTGCGGTCTGGCCCACATAAGGTCCGGAAGGTGATTCGCCCCCGACCTTTATTTTGCAGAGCAGCCTGCAGCCGGCGAAGGAAGAAAGCTTTATTACAACGGCATCATTGCCGTTTGCACAATGGCAAATAACCCCGCGGCAAGCTGCAAGGTATGGCAAGGGCGACGTTGCGGGCAAGGACGGAAACAGGTTTACCCGGGGCATGCCGGGCCGCGGGGAAGAGACCCATGCCATGCATGGGCAACCGGGGCCGCGGAGGATTGAACCCGTAGAGAGTACCCAGGTATTTCCGTTCGAAGAATTCATCGGATTCACGTTCTGATTCGCATGAACCCGGGACGATATCCCGAACCACCATCGAGCAATCGGCCTTGCAGGCCGATTGTAGGCCCGCCCTTATCAAAAGAAGGGCAGCAGTGGGATTTTAAGCGCTACATCGGTTCGGGAAAAGCCCATAACGTGTGGCCGGAATAAGAAAAACACGCAATGCATTGATATACATCATATATTATGGATTCATCCCGAACTCACGTGAATTAACAATACGCTGCATTGCCCCCCCCAGTTATTCGTTTATACCTGTGGGCCACCCGCCCTTTGGCGATCCCCTTTGCGGCCCTTCGTTCCGCAGCGACGGTCCAACCCCCGGCGCCGGAGGCTGCGGCTGACGATCTTTGAGGTCAAGGCCGGTCGTGAATATCGCCCATTAATATCGGCCGGGCGCAGGACTATTGCGGAAAAAATCGTACTTTTGCGGGGAATCGCCTTTCGACGGGCATTACGAATTGACTAAATCCGCTGGAAATGACCTATTTCAGGAAGTATAACCTGATCGTGGGATGGTTGGCGTTCGCCGTTTCGGCCGCCGTCTACCTGCTGACGATCGAACCCACGGCGAGCCTCTGGGACTGCTCGGAATTCATCGCCACATCCTATAAGCTCGAAGTCGGGCACCCGCCCGGAGCCCCGCTGTTCATGATGATCGCGCGGCTGTTCACCATCTTCTCGCCCGACACGGCGCACGTCGGCATGATGGTCAACGTGATGTCCGGCCTGTGCAGCGCCTTCACCATCCTGTTTCTGTTCTGGACGATCACCCACCTCGGGCGCCGCATCTGCGGCAAACAGGAAGGCGAACTTTCGCCGTTCCAGGCATGGTCCGTCCTGGGAGCCGGCCTGATCGGTGCGCTGGCCTACACGTTCACCGACACGTTCTGGTTCTCGGCCGTCGAGGGAGAGGTCTACGCCATGTCGTCGCTCTTCACGGCGGTGGTCTTCTGGGCCATCCTGCGTTGGGAAAACGTCGCCGACCAGCCCCACTCCAACCGCTGGCTGGTGCTGATCGCCTACCTGATGGGCCTCTCGATCGGCGTGCACATCCTCAACCTGCTGACCATCCCCGCTATCGTTTTCGTCTACTACTTCAAGAAATACCCCCGGGTGACCGCGTGGGGCGTGGTGGGCGCCCTGGCGGTGTCGGGCGCCATCCTGCTGGCCATCAACGGCATCATCATTCCCTACTCGGTGCTCATCGGGGCATGGTTCGACCGCATGATGAACTCGATGGGTATGGCCGTCAACTCGGGCATCACGATCTACGCGCTGCTGCTGTTCGCCCTTACCGCATGGGGTATCTGGAAAACCCACGTCAGGGGTAAAGTGGTAGCCAACACCATCCTGCTCTGCTTCGGGGTGATCATGCTCGGCTATTCGGGCTACGCCTCGGTGGTGATCCGCGCCAACGCCAACCCCCCGATGAACAGCAACAACCCCGACAACCCCTACGCACTTTATGCGTTGCTCAACCGCGAGCAGTATGGCAGCCGCCCGCTCATCAGGGGGCCCTACTACTCCTCGCCGATGATCGACGTCGAGGCCAGCGACACCTATTACGTCGAGGACGGCAAATACGTCGCGACCGAGAGCGGCCTGCACTATATCTACGCGCCCGGATTCGAGTTCTTCTTCCCCCGCATGTACGACTACGGCAAGGAGAGCGGCTACCGCAACTGGGTCGACATCAAGGGGCAGAGGATGCGCTTCGGCGATGAAATGATCACCGTGCCCACGTTCGGCGAAAACCTGCAGTACTTCTTCTCGTATCAGCTAAGTTTCATGTATATCCGCTACTTCATGTGGAACTTTGTGGGACGCCAGAGCGACGAGCAATCCTTCGGCGAGATCACCAAAGGCAACTGGCTGTCGGGCATCGACGCCATCGACCGGATGCACCTCGGCCCGCAGGACGGGCTGCCCGATGAGATGAAGGAGAACAAGGGGCGGAACACCTATTATTTCCTGCCCTTCATCCTGGGCATCCTCGGCCTGCTGTACCACCTGAACCGCGATCCGAAAAATTTCACCGTCGTGCTGATGCTCTTCGTGCTGATGGGCGTGGCGCTGGTCGTCTACTTCAATACCGGGCCGGCCGAACCGCGCGAAAGGGACTACGTCTTCGCCGGGTCGTTCTATGCATTCTGCATCTGGGTGGGCCTCGGGGTGATGTGGCTCGCGGACGCCATCGCCCGCATGGCCAAAAAAGAAACCGTCGCCGCAGCGGCCGCAGCCACTGTGGTATGCGCCTGCGTGCCGGGCATCCTGGCCGCCCAGAATTGGGACGACCATGACCGCTCGCACCGCTATGTGGCCCGCGACATCGGCTGGAACTACCTCCAGTCGTGCCTGCCCAACGCCATCATCATCAACTACGGCGACAACGACACCTTCCCGCTGTGGTACAACCAGGAGGTCGAAGGCGTGCGCCCCGACGTACGCATCATGAACACCAGCTACCTGCTGGGCGACTGGTATATCGACGAGATGCGCATACGTTCGAACGAGTCCGATCCGGTGCCATTCTCGCTGCCCCGCAGCAAATACATCGGCAACATGAACAACATGGTGCCCGCCTACGACCTGCTGGAAGGCAAAACGGCCGACCTGAAACAGGTGATCGACTTCGTGCGCAGCGACAACCCCAATACCCGCACCGAATCGGGCGGCGACTTCCTGCCCGCCAAGAACCTGGCGCTGAAGGTCGATAAGGAAAATGTGCTCGCCAGCGGCATCGTGGCCGAAAAAGACGCCCACCTGATCGAAGATACCGTCTTTTTGCGTATCTCCGGGTCGGGCATCACCAAAAACGACCTGATGCTGCTCGACATGCTGGCCAATTTCGACTGGAAACGCCCGATCTACTTCACCCAGACGATCGACCTGGAATCGCTCGGGCTGCACGACTACCTCCAGTTCGACGGATTCGCCTACCGCCTGGTGCCCATCCGGACGAAATCCCCCAACTTCCTCTCCACCGGACGCATCGACCCCGATTATCTCTACCCGCTGCTGATGGGCAGGTTCCGCTACGGCAACGTCAAGGACCCGCGCGTGTACGCAGACCACTTCACCCGCTATAACTTCCAGGTGTCGCAGACCCGCAACGCCTTCGCACGCCTGGCCATCGGACTGGCCGAGAGGGGTGATTCGACCCTGGCCGTCGAGGTGCTCGACCGCGCGATCGAAGAGATGCCGTTCAGCCAGATACCCCACTCGCATGTGCAGACCCTGCCGCTGATCGAGGCCTACTACGCGGCCGGCGACAAGGCCAAAGGCGACGCCGTCCTGGACGACTACTTCACCACGCTCAAACAGGACCTGGACTATTACGCCCGTTTCCGCGGGCAGAAAGCCGACCTGGTAGGCCAGGAAGTGGAAACCAGCCTGCGCAGCATGGCCATACTGCACGCGGTGGCCGAAAAATACGGCCGCACGGAGCAAGTCGCACGCATCAAAGAGGTATTCAACCTCTACGGCATAGAATAACCTTCCCCGCAGCAAAGCGACGAGGTATTCCGTGGTTGCGATTGCCCGAGGGCAATCGCAACATGCCGCGGCCCGGTGCGAGCCCCGCAGTTGCGGGATGTGATATGGAGTACCGTCCTGAACGACTGTAACTTTAGCCCCCGGAAAATAACCCCGAAGGGCCGCACGCCGAAAGCCGCGGCCCTTTTTTATCCGCCTGAAAAATTTGTCCGTTTTTTCAGCAGGTAGTCGGGCCCTTTGGAAAATCGTCGCCCGTAAAGCCGGACAAAGAAGGCGTAAAGAAACGGCGTTCGTTCAACGACTGTTAGGCGTCGCAAGACGACTAAAAAGGAAGCGCTCGCCGTTTTAGCCTTCGTCGGAGGGCTTTCAGACGATTTTCCGGGCCCTGGCCTTTTGGGTTACTTTTTCTGCCAGGAGAAAAAGTAACTCGCCGTCAGGCGAAAAAAGGGACGGGAAGAAAACGAACCTATTTTCCAGGCTATTCTTTTTATCCTTACCTGACAATGACGATGTTGCTGCCCTTTTACGACCCCGCGCTCACCGAAGCGGGATGCGACGAAGCCGGACGCGGCTGCCTGGCCGGCCCCGTGTTCGCCGCGGCGGTGATCCTGCCGCGCGATTTTTCACACCCGTTGCTGAACGACTCCAAACAGATGAGCGAACGCAACCGCAACACCCTCCGCGGGGTGATCGAGCGCGAAGCGGCGGCATGGCACGTGGCGGCCGTCCCGCCCGACAGGATCGACGCCATCAACATCCTCAACGCCTCGTTCGAAGCCATGAACCTTGCCGCGGCAGCCCTTGCGGTACGCCCACGGATGCTGCTGATCGACGGCAACCGTTTCCGCTCCACGCTCGGCATTCCCTATGTGTGCATCGTGGGCGGCGACGCCATCTACCGCGACATCGCCGCCGCTTCGGTGCTGGCCAAAACCCACCGCGACGAATACATGGAAGCCCTCGACGCCCGGTTCCCGGGCTACGGCTGGCTGCGCAACAAAGGTTACCCCACACGCGAGCACCGCCTGGCGATCCGCTCCCTCGGCCTTACGCCCCACCACCGCCGCACCTTCGCCGGAGTCTGCGACCCCGAACTACCCCTGGAATAACCGGTCATATATATACCGCATGGTCTTCGCATCCTCCCGCAGGAACCGAAACGAGGGCAGGCCAGGTTTGCCCGGCTCTGCCCCCGCTCCGTAACGTCGGTTGATTCAACTTCTTACAGAAAGTTGCGAAATATATAGATTATGGCTGCGTAGCGCCGGTTATTCCACGTAGGAGTACCGGAATGTGAAGGTTCCTTTGACGCCCATTTCCTTATGGTCGTCGCCGCCTTTGCGGTCGAACTGGATATACACATTTTTCAGGAACGGACATCTGCCGACATCGATCGACACCCATCCGTGATATTTGCCCCTGATCGAGCAATCGCCGCTGGTCCAGTCAAGGGGATTCTCATTGATGACGAAATCGGGCCTGTTGATCGGGATGGTCACATCCTGGGTCATCTGTATCTTGCTGTGGTCGCCTTTCATCTCCTCGGCATAGAGGGTCACGCGGGCCTTGACGCTCGACTCGTTGCCGCTTCTGGAAAGCGACACGCTCAGGCGCCATTTAGTATCTTTATTATTCTCGGTATCCATTTCACTGTCGCCCCCGATGCAACTGCCGCCTTTCAGTTCGAAGGGAAAATCCATGCGCGCGTTCTTCATCGAGCTGGACACGACGATCGTTTTATCCCTCAGGTATCTGTCATAGGCTGTTTTCAGGTTGTTGCGCAGGGTGGCATCCTCGACCAGCTCATAGACAGGCACGAGGCTTTCGGGATAATAGTTGCACCATATTTCGTTCCCGGGGATAGACTTGATCCAGTTGTCGTAATCCTGCGTACTGTGGATTCCCATGCCGAATTCCGGGCTGCCGCCGTACACATTGGTATATTTCTCCTCCGTCGAGGCGTCGTAGTTGCGCCTGTAGACCGACTCGATGTTGGCAAAGCTGCCTGCGCCGCCCGTGACCCCGTTGATCGTCGCTTCGGCTTTCGACGAGAATGACGTGCCGATCGCGCTGGTGTAGGCTTCGACCCTCTTCTTGGCGGAGAAATGGTGGTCCAGGCGTGCACCCCAGATCCCGCCCAGCATCACATGGGTGCCGTAAAGCGCGATGACCTGCTCGGCCGGCTTGCCGGCCAGGTCTTCCAGGAAAGCGGCCGAAACATATTTGCGCAACCGGGCCGGATCTTTATAGAAATCGATAAAATAAGCATCCCTGACCACGTTGGCGAACACCGTGGCGAAAGAATACGAGTCTTTCGTGTAGCGTTCCGACTTGTATCTCGATGCGAGTTCGGACTGGAAGGAGCATATTCCCTCCACGCCTCCTTTGACACTTACACCGGCCTCCAAGGCCAATTTATTGGTATACTCCGAGGCTTCGCTACCGGCGCAGGTGTTGAACTTACCCATCCGCAGGTTCCGGTCGCGCTTGACCAGTTTGTTGCGGTAGAGGGCCACGAAGTCGAGCACGGGGGCTTTGATGTCGGGCGAGTAGGCAAAGCGTCCCGTCACGTCGTAGCCGCGCCCCAGCACCAGGGCTACCGGCGCATATTCCGTACCCTCGATGCCGACACAGAGTTGCGACACGGGGATCACCACCGTCAGCGTATCGCAGACCGACACCGTGACCAGGGCGGTCGGAGAGTCCACGGCGCTGGGATTGGGCTGCGCCGAAAGGGCGAAGGTCCCGGCATCCTTATCTGCCTTGACGGTCAGCCACGGCTGGTCGGAAACGGCCGTCCAGGTATCCATATTGGTCGCCACGGTGAATACCGCCGGCATCTCCACGCCTCCGACGGTAGCCGTCTGCCCGTTCGACGCGAAAATGACCGCTCCTTCGGGCGTCACGGACAATTCGGGCGTGACCACGACCGGGGTTTTCTTTTTGTTCTTGCATGAATCAAGACCCAGCAGGGCGATCACGCACAATGCCGCGAGTAACGTTTTCTTCATCATAACCGTTTGCGTTTTTTAATAGGTTTCTGTATTCCACAAAATTAGCGCAACGGATACGGGCTTTATTCCCAAAACTTATAAAAGATCATCCGGGTTTTGGGAATCTGACCGATTTATCCATACCATTCTATCTTTCACCTTCTTGCAAGAACCGGTGTGGTGGAGCGCGGGCATAGTCCCCAAGCGGACTTTGCACCGCAGGGAGGGAGGGGGCGAAGCCGGTGGTTTTTGGCGCGGCTTTTCTGAAAAAATTGCAAAGGGGGAATTGTATAACCCGATCCTTCAGCGGCTGCCGAAGCGGCGGCGGTATTCGGCAGGGGTCATGCCCGTGACGGCCGAGAACTGGCGGTAAAACGAGCTGCTGCTCGGGATGCCGATGGCTTCGCCGACTTCCGGGATCGAAAGGTCTTCCCGCCCGACCAGCAGCCGTTGCGACTCGCCGATACGCAACGAATTGATCCACGACCGGAAATTCTGGCCATAGGAGGTATTGATATGGCGCGACAGGTAGGAGGGATTGGTATGCAGCTCACGGGCCAGCGTTTCCAGCGTGATGTCCGGGCAGAGGAACCCTTTGCGTGCGGTCCACCGCCCGATCCCTGCGTGGATATCCCCGTTCATCTTCACCTCTCCCGGGGCCGCCCCGGCGGCAACCACCGGTGCAATACGGTGGAAAAGGTTGACGTAATTGATATACTTGACCGCGAAATAGACGTAAAACACCGTGTAAGCCGCCCCGAATACCATATAAGCCGCCCGGTCGACGAACATCGACAACACGGCGGCGATCCCCACCCCGGCGGCCATGTAGAACGAACTGCGCACCCACCGCATCCGGCGCTCTTCGTTGCCGCTGAAAAAATTATCGAGTTTATGCCGGTAGCGGCGGTACTCCCGTGCGAAAACCGAAATATAGAACGCGACCTGCAGGCAATAAAGCCCCAATGCGACATGGAATGCCGTGTCGAACACCGCCCCGGGCGCGCGGAAAAGCAGCGTGACCAGCAGGGCCGACAATGCCGATATGAGGACGGCATGACCCAGGACTTTCCGGGCGGTGACGGCCCCCGGGTGGATCAGCGTGATCAGCGCATAGGTGAACAGCAGGGCCTGGAACGAGGCCGCCACCACCGTAAATACCTGCACCAGCGACTGGTCGCCCGGACCCACGCCGCAGCACACCTCCCATTGCCCGATCGCGTACAGGATAAGGTAGGCCAGCGCCAGGAACCTGCGCGACATGCGGTAGGTCTTCAGTTGCGGCTCCTGCGGCACGGACACCACCAGCAGGCAGATGCCCATCACCAGCACCACCACCGAGGAGAGCATCGAAGTCAATATGTAAGGGTCGTAGCGGGCCATCGTTTCACTTTCCGGTTATGCCGTATCCGTCATCTTTTCAGGATATACGCCGCCGCCGCCCCGGCCACACGCTCGCCGTCGACGGCCGCCGAAACGATGCCTCCGGCATAGCCCGCACCTTCGGCGGCAGGGAAAAGCCCCCGCGCACCGGGATGCATGAGCGTGTCGGGATCCCGCGGGATGCGCACCGGCGACGAAGTGCGCGACTCCACGCCCAGCACCAGCGCCTCGTCCGTGAGGAAGCCCCGCATCCGGCGGTCGAAATCACGGAAACCCTGCCGCAGCGGCCCCGCGATGAACTCCGGCATCCAGCGGTGCAGTTCCGAAGGGGTCGTGCCCGGATGGTAGGAAGTGCGGGGCAACGCCCGCGAAGCACGCCCGGCCACGAAATCCGTCAGCCGCTGCGCGGGGGCGTGCTGCCCGCCGCCGCCTTCCGCACGGGCGGCCTGCTCCAACTGCTGCTGGAACACCAGTCCGGCCAGCACGCCGTGCTGCGGCACGAGATGGGCAAAATCCTGGGTACGTATTTCGGTGACGATACCCGAATTGGCGAACACGGAGTTGCGTCCCGAAGGCGACATGCCGTTGACGACCGACTCGTCCGGCGCAGTCATGGCTGGCACGATAAACCCGCCCGGACACATGCAGAACGAGTAGACGCCCCGTCCGTCGACCTGCGACACGAGCGAATAGGAGGCCGCCGGGAGGTATTCGCCCCGCGAGGGCATATGGTATTGGATGGAGTCGATGAGCGCCTGGGGATGCTCAGCGCGTACGCCCATCGCAAACGGTTTGGGTTGCAGTTCGAGGCCCGCGGCATGGACCATCCGGTAAATATCGCGTGCCGAGTGGCCTGCGGCAAGCACCACGGCCGCACCCTCGATCCGTTCGTCGCCGCACAACACTCCCGTGACGCGTCCGTCTTTGAGGATCAGCCCTGTGGCGCGATGGCTGAAAAGGATCTCGCCCCCGGCGGCGGTGATCGTTTCGCGCAGGCGGGTGATGACGCGCGGCAGGCGGTCGGTGCCGATATGGGGGTGGGCGTCGTAGAGGATATCCTCCTGCGCCCCGTGGAAACGCAGGACCTCCAGCACCCGGCGGCAGTCGCCGCGCTTTTTGGAGCGGGTAAAGAGTTTGCCGTCCGAAAACGTGCCTGCGCCCCCCTCGCCGAAAGCGTAATTGGAATCGGGATCGAGGTCGCCGCCGCGGTTCAGGCGTGCGATATCGCGCTTGCGGTCGGAAACGCACCTGCCGCGCTCCAGCACGACGGGCTTCAGTCCCAGTTCGATCAGCCTCAGCGCGGCGAA
>JAVBNK010000205.1:0-6305 GCA_031551595.1 Rikenellaceae bacterium
TTTTCGCCCCCCTAACTTTTTATATAAAAAAAAAACCGGCCCCCCGCCTCTGGTGGGGGGGTTGGGGGTGGGCCGTTTTCCCCCCCCCCCACGGCCGCATCCCGCGGTCCACGCCGACGCTCACGCAAGGACAGAATCGAACCCGTTCGAATTATGCCGGGCAAAGAGGAGGAGGCAAAGACGGTGAAGCGGGTTTACCTGTCGTCCCCACAGCCGCGGGAGTAACGCCGCAACCGGCGATGCGTGCGGGCAGAATCAGGTTTAGCCGAGGTATGCCGGGCCGCGAGGAGGAAACCCATGCTGCGCATGGGTAACCGGAGTCGCGGGGAGATTGAACCCTTGGAAATCAAAATCAAGCGGTTTCAGGTCAGGATACGATCCAGGCATTGATCAACGCGGCCGTTCATACGCGACTTTTTATCCGCACCCCGCGCTAAAATAACGTGAGTTGCGCTTAAGGAATCGCATTAAATTACGCAATTATATACTATCTGTACCTGGCCTCTTTCCAGGCCGCCATGCGATCCTCAGCCCCACCGGAAGCCGCGGAACGACTCGGGGAGGGGGGTAGGAAGCAGGTCTGCGGGTGTGTAAAGTATATCATCGCCAAATGAATAACGGGCAAGCCGCGCGGCTTGCCCGTTATTCATTTTCCAGGGGGGGCCGCCGGTGCGTGCCACCCTATAACCCTTCCAGTCCGTCCAGAAGATCCGTGATGGCGGGATTCGACGGGCGCACCTTCATCTCGTCGTCGATGATCCTGCCTGCCCGGTCGAGCAGGATGAAGCGCGGAATGCCGTTCAGGCGGTAGAACTTCATGAACGAGTCGTCGCCGTTGAAGTAGAGTTGCGTCCCGGCCAGGCCGTCCTCACGGACCATTTTTTCCCAGTCGGGTTTCTTCTGGTCGACCGAGATGCTCACGAAGGCGATATTGCGGCCGTGCATTTTCTTTTCGAGTTCCCTGAGGTGGGGGATTTCCGCTTTGCAGGGGCCGCACCACGTGGCCCAGATGTCGACCAGTACGTACTTGCCTTTGAAATCGTTGAGCGACACCATCCTGCCGTCGATATCCGGGTAGTTGAACACGGGCGACTGCTGGCCGGTGATGTCCTTTTTGGGCAGCCCGCGCAGGGTGTATTCACGGGCCTGCTCGAGGGTGTAGCGCCCCGCGACCAGGTTGTCGAACAGCTCGTACGCGTCGGGGTTCGACGGGCGGACGCAATTCGGAGCGATCACCACGCCGTCGGGGTCGAGCAGGATGAAGCGCGGGATGCCGTTGATCTTGTAGGCGTCCACGAAATCCGATTTCTCACCGGCGTGCAGCTGGATGCCGCCCAGGTGTTTTTCCCTGACCATATTTTCCCACGCCGGCCTGTCCTTGTCGACCGAGATGCTCACGAAGGCGATGTCGCGGCCGTGGAGTTTTTCGGCCAACGCTTCGAGGTGGGGGATCTCCTGCTTGCAGGGGCCGCACCATGTGGCCCACACGTCGATCAGTACGAATTTGCCTTTCAGGTCGCCGAGCGACACGTTCTTCCCGTCGATGTCGGGAAAGGTGAAGCCGGGGGACTGCTGGCCGGGCTTGACCGGATTCATGTCCGGAACCAGTTTCGGGTCGTTGGACTGTTTCATTTCCAGTCCGTTGCTGTATTTGGTGATGATGGTGATGATCTCGCCGTCGCGGATCGTGTCGCGGCTGACGACGGTCACGCCCGGTTGTGCGGATAGTACACCTGTCGCTGTGAGGGCCATGACGATGGCTGCAAATAAGTTCTTTTTCATCGGTTGTAAGTTGTTGTTTTAAAATTCACGGACTGCGCGTACATATACGCTGCTGCCTTTGTTGGTATTGACCATGGTGTAGCTGCCGTAATAGTTGCCGCTGTTGAAGACCACCAGGCAGGCCTGGCCCGCGGAGGCTTCAGAGGAGCTCCAGTGGATGCCGGCCGCATAGGTGACGGGGGTGCCCCCGGCGGCCGTGATACTCGCGTTGAAGGCGTCCCTGGCCGCCGCGTCCTGGGTTACGCGCACCGATGCGTCGTTATGCATCATGGGCGGGTTGCCGGTCGCGGGGATCGTATAGACGTTGCCGGTGGTGGTACGGTGCAGTTCGACCAGCTGGAAATAGGCCGGGATATACCATTCCCCGTCGAGGTTGCTTCCGTTTTTCAGGTAAACCCAATAGTAGGCCGGGTAGGCGGTCGCGAAATCGGCGTCGTTGCGGTGCGCCTCGATGATGGCCCGCGTGGCGGCCTTGCCGTTGCGGAATTCACCCGTCGCACCCGGATGGGTTGTGGTTCCGGCGGGGCCCCATGCGCATTGCAGCTGGTCGAGGGAAACGACCGTGCCGTGGGCGCCTCCGGCCGACATCTTGTAGACCACCCCCGTGGGATTCGCGGCGTCGGGCCAGGCATCGCCGATGCTGCGCAGGCTCGCCTCCTGGGTGATGTTGATGCGTTCGTAACGGCCGCCGGCGCAGATGACGATCTTCGCGCTGCGCGGCTGTTTTTTGGTGTTGGTATAGGCGCCGACCAGGACGTTGCCTGTTCCTTCGCGCTCGATCTTGACCCACGCGGTTTCGTTGGCCACGTCCCAGAGCGGATCGCCGGTGGTCACCACGAGCGTCTGCGCCAGGCCTTCGGCATCCAGCGCGATGTCGTGGGTGGAAACCTGCAGGGTGCTGCCGCCGTTGTCGTCGTTGCACGAAAAGTGCAGCAGGGCGGTCGCCGCCGTAACTATCAGTATTCTTTTCATATCCTTGTTTTTTAAACGACGGCCTTCATGGCGGCCACGATTTCACTGATCTTCCTGTATTTGTCGAGCAGCAGGCCGTAGCCGGCCACGCTGCCGTATTTCGCGGCGAATTCGGCTTCGGTGAAGGTGAGTACGGCCTGGAAGAACGATATGGCGTCCTCGTCCTGGTCGGGCGTGTAGTACATGGTGTAGGTGCCCGGGGCGGTGGTGCTTTCGTAGAGCTGACTCTTCATCCTGGGCGACGAAACCAGGAATCCCAACGCATTCCAATGGGGCTTGTAATTGGTGCTGGTCGTGGAGAGGAGTTGGAAATAGGCCGTGTTGCTTCCGGCGATGGTCCCGGGAATCCATATCGCGTCCGACACATGGAAGAACGCAAGCAGATCTCCGTGGAACATGGTTTTGGCATGGCTGTACCATATCGCGGCCAGTACTTCTTTGGCATAGGCGCCACGCTCCGTGTCCGACATGGCGCCGATCTCGTCCAGACGTCCGATGACGGTCGCCCGGATGCCGTGGTAGACCGATGCCTCGTAGATATTCGCGGGTTGGTTGGTATTGAAGGTCAGCTCCCGGGCCAGCAGCACACACCGCGGATACATCCACCGCTTGAGGTCCGGAAGCACCTTGTCCCTGAACAGCACCACGCCGTTGTGGATATCGGCCGGGACGGTCGAGAGCGTGTAGCTTTTCGTCCTGGCGTCGTTGCCCGTGACGGTGTAGAAAGGGTCGATCATTTCGCTGTGGACCACCTGGTCGCCGTAGCCGTTGATGCCGCGGTCCCGCGTGCCGAGCAGGTCGGTGTAGTAGACCGAAATATCGTAATCGCGGTATATTTCATAACGCATGTGGTCGGTGGGGTCCGGGCTGTCTTCCAGGGCGAACCAGTCCGGATCGTTCCCGGACGGGGGGAGTGTCTTGTCGTCGTCGTTGCTGCAACCGCACCAGGTCAGCGCGGCCAGCAGTATCGTGATATAGGGCGTTGTTTTCATTGTACGGTATGTTTTATTGTGCCGTTTTGAGCGTGCGTTCGGGGTTTTGCCTGAGCGATCCGCCGTTGAGCGTTATTTCGCTTTCGGGCAGGGGAAGTACGTAGTACGCGGCGTCCTGGTCGTATTTGCCCAGTACGATCTGGCCCGAAACGCTGGTGTATTCATAGTAGTTATGGCGAATTTCCTTCTGCATCGGCCATTTCGGGCTGACGGCATAACGCCTCAGGTCGAACCATCGCTGCCCTTCGAACAGGAACTCCCGGCGGCGTTCGTCGCGGATGGCGTTGACCAGTTCCTCGCCCGACAAGGCGTTGTAATCCATGGCGTCGGTGGTGAACCGTTTGCCGCGCAGGGTTTGCAGGTCCCGGGCCGCATCGTCGTCCCGGTCCAGCATGGCCAGCGCTTCGGCGCGGTTGAGGTACGCTTCCGGCAGGCGCAGCATGAAGTAGTCGGAGCATTTTTCGGTCAGGCCGCCGCTGCGTTTCTGTACATAGGCATTCGCGGCGCCCATGTAGGCCATTCCTCGGAGGAAGAGCGTTTTGCGCCTGTCGGTGGCGGCATACAGGGCGAATGCTTCGTCGCTGATCCTGAATTTCGGATCCCCCAGGTACATGAAATCCTGCGTGAGCGTCGTGGTCGCGCCGTTGGTGAAGATCGTTTCGGGCGAGCCCAGGTAGACGGCATTGCCGTTGTTGGCCACGCCATTGAAGTCCAGCAGGCTGTAGCGGCCGCTGCCGATCACGGCGTCGCACTGGTCGGCGGCGTCCTGCCACCGGCCCATGTAGAGGTACACGCGGCTGAGCAGCACGCGGGCGGCCATTTCACTCGCCCTGTATGGGGTGCCGGGCCGTGCGAGCCCTTCCATGATCTTCGCTGCCTGGTCGAGGTCGGCGGCAATGCGGTCGTAGCACTCGCCCAGGGTGTTGCGCGAGAAGCGCCTGTCCTCGATCGTCGGAACGAGCTTCAGCGGCACGCCCATGCCGGTCGATGCGGTGGCCTGGGTGTAGGGCAGGGCGTAGAGGTTGACCAGCCAGTAGTAATAGGCGGCCCGCAGGAACAGCGCTTCGCCTTTGATGCGGCGGTATTCGTCCCCCTGGTCGGCGAACCGGTCAATATCGAACAGGACGGCATTGGTGATGTTGATGCGTTTATAGAATGTGGTCCATGTGTTTTCGGTGTCCACATAGGGCTCCCACCAGTAAAAATGGCAGGCGGCGAACCGGGAGGCCAGGCTGGTCGTGAACGTCATGTCGTCGTCCATCACGTGGATCCAGTAGTTGATGTCCGTGCCCGACGAGGCCGGCATGTAACCGTCGCCGACCAGCATCTCGTCGAGGTCCCTGATCTCGGTCACATAGGTCTGGTCTTTGGGATATTGTTCGAGGAAATCCCCGCAGCCGGCCGCCAGAACGCCCGACAGGATGGCAAAAACGGTGTATATCGATTTTTTCATAAGGCTTGTCCGTTTAGAATGACACATTCAGGGTGAACGAGTAGGTCGGGCGCAGCGACATGTTGATGGTCGGGGCGGTGCCGTCCTGCGTGGCGGGGTCCTGGCCTTTGAGTTCGCTGCTGCAGAAGGTGTAGAGGTTGGTCCCCGACAGCGCCACGTAGGCCGATTTCATGCTGATCCTCTCGCAGAATTTCTCCGTGAAGGAGTAGCGCACCGAAAGCGACTGGATTTTCAGGAAGCTGCCGCTCACCACGCGCAGGTCCGATTTGTCGTACATCGTCCAGACGTTGTCGGCGAACTTGATCAACTCGCCGTTCATGTTCGACACGCCGCTCCACCACATGCTGTTGTCCAGCGAACCGGAGAACACGTCGCCCGAAACCGCGCCCGGCACGTTCGTGTGCAGTTCGTCGCCCGGATTGCGCCAGCGGTTGAGGAATTCGCGCCGCACGTTGGCCGTAGGCTGCGGGGCGATGGTTTCGTATTCCGAGTTCACGTTGGGGTACATGCGCAGCAGCCGGATCTTCGAGCCGAAACTGTAGGTGGTGTTGACCGAGGCCGAGAAGCGTCCCAGGGCGATCGAATGCTGGATGCCGCCCTGGAGCGTCGGCACGCGCGTGCCGGAATAGACCATCACGTCGGAAAAGATATCGGTCTTCTCCATGTTCCGGTACTTTTCCTTCAGGTCGACCAGCTGGTTGTCGACGTAAGCCGTGCCTTTCACTCCGTACAGCACCGGTGCGCCCGTGAACGGATCGAGGTGCATGTAACGGTAGGAGTAGAACGAGTTCATCGCCCGCCCCTGGATCTGGGCCGTACCGTCGAGGTAGTCCTTGTAGTCGATCTGGTTGGTGAGCGTCTTGTTCTTGTAGTCGCCGGCCACGTTGTTGGTCATCCGCCCGAAGCTGGTATTCATTGACCAGCGGAACCCGTTGGGGTTTCGGTGGCGGGTATCCACCAGCGTGATCCTCAGGTCGATCTCCACGCCCTGGTTTTCGAGCACGCCCGCGTTGACCGTCCAGTCCGACTGGCCGTTGATGGACGATACGGCTTTGTCCAGGAACGCGTCGTGGGTCTTTTTGTAATAGTAGGATACGCTGCCGGCC
>JAVBNK010000047.1:0-8658 GCA_031551595.1 Rikenellaceae bacterium
AATACTGGAAGCCGGCCGTCAAATACGGCGCGTTCAACCTCTTCGCGGGCATGGGCGCGTCGATCGTGGCCAACATCGACTCGATGATGCTCGGCAGCGGCGTCGGGCTGGAAAGCGTGGCCGTCTACGGCATCTCGCTCAACTTCATCAGCATGCTCTACATGCCCTACCGCGCCATGGTCACCAGCGCGTCGCCCCACGTGGCCGAATACTGGCGCGAAAACCGTCTGGGCGACATGCAGGAGCTCTACAGCAAGTTTTCGCTCAACATCGTGATCGTCGCGCTGATGCTGTTCGTACTGGTGTGGCCGAACCTCGACGTGGTTTATTCGATCATGCCCCCGGTCTACTCCACGGGCCGCTGGGCGCTGCTGATCCTCTTCGCCGGGAAGTTCTTCGACATGGCCACCGGGCTGAATTCCACTATCCTCAATACGAGCGAGCGCTACCGCTGGGACCTCTGGCTGACCCTCACGCTGATCGGACTGGCGATCCTTTCGAACAGCCTGCTCATCCCGCTGTGGGGCATCGAAGGCGCGGCGCTGGCCACCACTCTGTCGGTCGTGGTCATCAATACGGCGCGTGTGGCCATCGTCTACCGCTATTTCCGCATCCAACCCTTCTCCCGGCCCATGCTGACGGTGATGGCGCTGGCCGCGGCGGCGCTGGGGGCAGCCGTCCTCGTCCCCGACATGGGCAGCTGGGTGATCGACATGGGGGTACGCTGCGCCGTAGCGGCCCTGGTGTTCGCCCTGCCGGTCTACCTGTTACGGATCTCGCCGGACATCAACGCCATGGCGGACGACATCCTCGCCAAAATATTCCGCCGCCATGGGTAGCGTGCGGATCATCGGCGCATCGGCCGGCTCGGGCAAAACGCACCGCCTTGTGGGCGAATACATCGGTGCGCTCGTCGCCGACCCGTCGGCCTACCGCCACATCCTGGCCGTGACCTTCACCAACAAGGCCACCGCCGAAATGAAAGAACGCATCGTGCGCGAACTCAACGCGCTGGCGCTGGGCCGCCCGGGGCCGTTCATGGACCAGTTCACGGCAGAGTACGCCATCGCCCCGGAAGAAGTGGCGGCAAGGGCTGCGAAGGCAAGGTCGAACATCCTGCACGACTACTCGCGCTTCAGCGTGATGACCATCGACAAATTTTTCCAGCAGATCATCCGCTCGTTCCTGCGCGAACTGGGCATCGCGCCCGACTTCAACCTTGAGCTGCAGACCGGCACCCTGCTTGAAACCGCCGCCGACGCCCTGATCGAGCAGACCGCCGAAGACCTCGGCCTGAAGGAGTGGATCGGCCGTTTCACCGATGAGGAGATGGACAGCGGCAAGAAGTGGGACGTGCGGGGCAAACTGGCCTCTGCGGGCGGGGCCGTCTTCAGCGAGGAGTGGGAAGGCGGCCGGGGGCTGCGCAAGGCGCTGGGCGAGGCGGTCGAAGCCGCATCCCGGCAGGAAGCCGAAGCCATCGAAAGGATGCAGGCCGCGGCACGCGGGGCGCTGGCCGTCATGGACGCCCACGGGCTGACGGCGGCCGACCTGCCCTATGGCGGCGCAGGCGTGGCAGGCTACATCGCCTCGACCGCCGCAGGCCACGCCAAAGACTACCATAAACCGCGCATCCTGAGGGCCCTGGAATCGGACGAAGGGTGGGCGTCGAAGAAAACGGTGGCCGATCCGCGCATCCGGGCCGCGGTCCCTGCGCTACGGGCGGGTCTGGCCGGGATATGCACGCTGTGGGACGACCATCACAGGCTGTTCCACTCGGTGGCGCTGTTGCGCAAGCGCTACCGCAGCTTCGGGCTGCTGGACGACATCTCGCGCCAGGTCGAATGCATCTGCGCCGCGCAGAACATCATGCCCATCGCCTATACCAACCGCATCCTCGGACAACTCATCGCAGGAAACGACACGCCCTTCATCTTTGAAAAAACGGGCAACACCTACTCGCGCTTCCTGATCGACGAATTCCAGGACACCTCGCGGCGTCAATGGGAAAACTTCGTGCCGTTGCTGCGCAACGCCCTCGCCCAAAGCGACCGGGCGCCGGTTTTACTGGTGGGCGACGTGAAACAGTCCATCTACCGGTGGCGGGGCGGCGACTGGCGCATCCTGGCCTCGGACGCGGCTACGATAGGCCCTTCGGTGGCCGGATCGCTCGACACGAACCGCCGCAGCCGCGGGCAGATCGTGGCCTTCAACAACGCCGTAACGGGCCTCTGCGTCGAGCGTGACGCCTGTAACCTGAAGGCGATGCTCGACGAGGCGTGCGCAGGGGGCTACCTCTCGCCCGGGAAGCGCGACGAGTTGGCGGCCATGCTGCCCCGCGCCTATGAAGGCCACACCCAGCAACCGCTGCCCGGCCGCACGGGGGGGTATGTGACCGTCAACCTGCGCGGCGCCCCGGACGAAGAAGCCCCCGATCCGGTCGTCACCCGCATCGAAGAGCTGCAGGCCCGGGGTTACGCCCCCGGGGACATCCTCATCCTGGTGCGCCGCAACGACGAGGCGCAGCAGATCGCCCGGATGCTGCTCGACCGCAAGGCCGCGAATCCGGATTCGCCCTACGCATATGACGTGGTAACCTCCGAGGCGTTGCGCATCGGCGCTTCGCCCGCCGTGGAGTTCATTATGGCGTGCCTGCGCATCGCCGCCGACCCGGCCGACACCATTCCCCGCGCCGTGTGGAACCGCCATCACGCCTGCCCGCCCCACCGGTCCATCCCCGCCGACGAGGAACAATTCCTGCGCTCGCTGGCCCTGGTGCCGCCGGGCGAGGCGTTCCAACGGATCGCCCTGCGCTACCGCACGGGCGACGACCGCGCGTCGATGGCCTATGTGCAGGCGTTGCACGAGCAGATCGTGCGCTTCTGCAACACCACGGTGGCCGACCTGCCGCTGTTGCTGAAATGGTGGGACGAGCAGGGACGCCGCGAAAGCGTCTACATGCCGGCCAACCGCTCGGCCATTGCCATTACCACCGTACACGCCGCCAAAGGACTGCAACAGAAGGCCGTGGTCCTGCCCTGGTGCTCGTGGCCGCTCGGTCCCAAGGCCGGATCGACGATCTGGGCCGGGAGCGATGCCGGGCCGTTCCGCGGACTGGGACGGGTGGCGATAGGCTACGAAAAAGCCGCCGCGCAATCCTATTTTTCGGAAAAATATTACGAGGAAACCGTCATGGCGCACGTCGATAACATCAACCTGCTATACGTGGCCCTAACGCGCGCCCGGGACGAACTGCACATCTTCCTGCCGCAGCCGCAGGGCAATGACACGACCGTGGGCGAACTGCTGGCCGCGGCGGTGGCGGCCGGGGAAATCGGGGGAAATATCCTCCGCGAGGATGACGCGCTCACGGTGAAGGCTTTCGGAGAGCCGGTCGTGCAGCAGCCGGACAGCGGCGAAGCCGGACAGGAAATCTTTACGGGCTACCCGGTGCGCGACCCCGGGATGAGGCTGCGGCTGAGGCTGCCCTCGTCGCGCTATGCCGCCGAAGACGGCACGTTGCCGCCCTTATCGCCGCGCGACTACGGGGTGCTGATGCACCGTGTGTTCGAAAACGCCGCGACGGCCGACGACCTGCATAACGCCCTGGCGGCGATGCGCGGCGACGGGGCGCTGTCCCCCGGGGAAGCGGCCCGGCTGGAACAGATGGTGTCCGCGGCGCTGGCCGACCCGCGGGTGGGCGGATGGTTCTCGGGTGAGTGGGAGGTGGTGCGCAACGAGCACGACATCATCCTGCCGGGGACGGGCGTACGGCGTCCCGACCGGGTGATGGTACAAGGTACGAGGGCCGTGGTGGTCGACTACAAATTCGGCACGCGCCGCGATCCGGCGTATGCCAGACAAATCGGGGAATATAAACGGATTATGTGTGATATGGGTTATACGCGGGTAGAGGGCTACCTGTGGTATGTGTCCGGGGGAGAGGTGGTGCAGGTATGAAAGATTTCACCAAAGGCAGCGAATGGCGGCAGATCGTCGGCTTCACCATGCCCATGCTGCTGGGCAACGTGTTCATGCAGCTCTACCAGTTCGCCGACATGGCCATCGTGGGGCGTTTCGTGGGCAAGCAGGCCCTGGCGGCCGTGGGCGCTTCCACCCCGGTGGTGTTCATGACCATCGCCCTGGTGATGGGGATGGGCATCGGCGCCTCGATCGTCATTTCCCAGTATTTCGGCGCCAAACGCGCGGACAAAGTCCAGCTGACGGTCGATACGCTGCTGGTTTTCCTGCTGGGCGCCGGAGTGCTGATCTCGGTGCTGGGCTTTTTCTTTTCCCACCAGATACTGCTGCTTATCGGATTGCCCGCGGAGCTGATGCCGCTCGCCAGGACCTACATGCGCATCTATTTCATCGGGATGGTTCTGTTGTTCGGCTACAACGCCGTGGCGTCGGTGCTGCGCGGCATCGGCGACTCGGTCACCCCGCTCTACTTCCTGATCTTCTCCACGCTGCTCAACATCGTCCTGAACCTGCTGTTCATCCTGCGGCTCGGATGGGGCGTGGCGGGGTCGGCATGGGCAACGGTGATCGCACAGGGCGCGGCGTTCATCCTGTCCGTCATCTACGTCAACCGGCGGAAGATGAGCATCCGGTTCAATATCATCACCCCGCGTTTCGACATGGCCACATTCCGCGACTGCCTGCGCATGGGGTTGCCCTCAGGCATCCAACAGACGTTCGTGGCCATCGGCATGGTCGCCCTGACGGGCATCGTCAACCGCTTCGGCACCGACGTGATCGCCGCCTACTCGTCCGTGAACCGCCTCGACGCCTTCGTGTCGCTGCCCGTGATGAGTTTCGCGGCCGCCCTCTCGTCGTTCGTCGGCCAGAACGCCGGCGCCGGCAAATACATCCGTATCCGCCGCGGGCTGGGCGCCACGCTGATGATCTCCACCGCCTTCTGCATCGTGCTCAACACCGTGCTGGTCCTCTTCGGGCGGCACATCCTCTCCATTTTCACGGACGATGCGGCCGTGATCGGCATCGGCTACCGCTACATGGTGATCATCAACGCATGTTACGTACTTTTCAACCTGATGTTCGTCATCAACGGCATGTTGCGCGGCGCGGGGGCCACCATTTTCCCGATGCTGATGACGCTGCTGTCGCTGTGGCTGTGCCGCATCCCGGTGGCCACCGTCCTCTCGCGGCACATGGGCCCCGACGGCATCTGGTGGGCCATTCCTATCGCATGGGCCATCGGCCTGGCCGGGGCTTCCTACTATTACTTCTCCGGAAGGTGGCGGGGCAAGAGCGTCACCGTACAACAAAAAGCCCCCGTCGCCGAGGCATTCGCCACCGACGAAGCCTAAAGTCGGCCATGGATCCAGAACCCGTTGGCAACCGGCCGGGAATTACACACAAACATAGGGTAATGTGGACAAAACAGTTGGTTTTCGACTGGCTGATACCCGAAAAAAATAATCCGGGCCCCTCGACGGAACCCGGATTATTTTTTCGGGAAGCTGCAAAAGCAGAAGGACTGTGAATCGACGGATCACTCCACGGGCCATTCGCCGCAGTTCTCGATGAAATATTTCTGCGATTTGAGCAGGTTGCGCGACTGGAGCACCATGTTCTTGGTTTCATTCAGCACCGTCAGGTAAAGCATACTCGTTTTGGTCGAGGCGCTGCGGTGCTTGATGCGCTTGAGCTGGCGGTTGATGGCCTCGGCGATCCGCTCGAACAACTCGTCGCGCAGGTCGAGGATCACGTTGATATCCTCAAAACTGTTGGACTGTAGCATCTCGTCCACACGGCGGTAGATGTTGGCCACCCCGTCGGTGATCTGCGAGAGGTCCTCGACCTGGTCGCGCGACAGCCCCTCGTGGTTGTTGTCGATGTGCACGAAGCAGGGCCGCGTGATGTGCACCAGCGCCTTGGCCATCTCGCTGATATAGTCCGACACCTGCACGTAATAGTGCCCGGCGAATTCATATTTATCGTTCAGGATGCGCAGCGTGGGCATCATGTGGTATTTGCGCTCGCGGGCCTCGTGGAACAGCTCTTCGGACTGCTTCATCGCCCCGCGCAACATCCGCCGGTCTTCGGTGTAGACGGCGTGCAGCGTATCCTGGTAGATGCGGATCGTGCGTTCCATGTTGCTGCGCACGGCGGCCGTACATTTCTCGACGATATCTCCCGGCGAATCCTCGTCCGAGAAGTCGCTCTGCACCACCAGCACCTTGACCTCCTCCTTTTTGCGCCGGCGTTTATGCGAGAGGGTGCTCTGCACGATCAGCGCGGCGCAGATCACGCTCATCGCCACCACGGCCACCGTACCGCCGTACATCAGCCCCAGCGCCACGCCGTAGGCGATCAGGAACGCGATCAGCGCCGTGAGGAACCAGCCCGAAATGACCGTCAGCACGCCCGTGATGCGGTAGACGGCGCTCTCGCGGCCCCAGGCGCGGTCCGCCAGCGAAGTACCCATCGCCACCATGAACGTGACGTAGGTGGTCGAAAGGGGGAGTTTCAACGAGGTCGCCATCGAAATGAGCAGCGAGGCCACCGTCAGGTTGACCGTGGCCCGGATCATATCGAACGGCGCACGGTCGTGCTCCTGCTCCGACGCCCGCAACGGCAGGAAGCGTTTTTCGAGGGACCGCCGCACCGTTTCCGGCACCGCACGCTCGTAGTAACGGTTGCAGTTGAGCGCCATGCGCACGATGGAGCGCGACATGAGCGTCGAGCCGAAACGCTCCACGCCCGTATCCTGCTTGGCGAGGTTGATCTCCGTATCGGAAACATGCTGGGCCTTCTTCGAAGTCCACAGCGTGACCACCATGATCACCCCGGCGGCGATCAGGAAGAGGAAATTCGCCACGACGGGCTTGCTCAGATCGCCCATCATCATCGACGTGTCGCCCGACGCAGCGACTATCCTATAGGAATCGTACCCGGCGATCGGCACCCCGATGAAATTCACCAGGTCGTTGCCCGCGAAGGCCAGCGCCAGTGAGAACGTGCCCGCCAGGATGGTGATACGCAGTATATTGATTTTCAAGACATGCTGGAACAGCAACATGACGGCGCTGCATGCGGCCCAGGTGCCGAGGATGAACAGCGTCATGTGGCCCTCGATCCAGGTGAGCGCGGAGCCCCCCGCAGGCAGGAGGGCCGTGCCCCGCAGTCCCTTGAAAAGGGCGAAATAGACGATGGCCGTCAGCGCGATACCGCACCACATGGCCCCCAGCCGTCCGAACACCTTATGGTAACGGAACGTAAAGACCACCCGCGTGAGGTACATCACCGCCGTGCCGCAGACGAACGCTATGGCCACCGACACCAGGATGGCCGAAATGATGGCCAGCGCCTTGCCCGAGTTGATATACAGCGACAGGTCGGCCATCGTCAGGCCGTCCGTGCCCCATATCTTGACCGACGCCACGGCGATGGCCGACCCCAGCAGCCCGAACACCAGCGACACGGTGGTCGAGGTCGGAAGGCCCATCGTATTGAACAGGTCGAGCAGGATCACGTTGGCGAACATCACCCCCAGGAAGAGCATCATCACGTCGCGGAACGAGAACATCGCCGGATAGAACACCCCGCTGCGGGCCACCTCCATCATGCCGCTGGACGTGACCGCACCTATAATAATACCTACCGACGCCACGGCCATGATGACCTTCCGGGGCGCGGCTTTCGACCCGATGGCCGAATTGAGGAAGTTGACCGCGTCGTTCGACACGCCCACCACCAGCCCGCACACGGCAAGCGCCAGCAACACACCGACTATGACAATATATAAAGGATCCATACCCTGCAAAGGTAGGTGATTTCAGCCAAGCCTCCCGCAGCAGGCCGCCGAATTAAAGATTTTTTAACATCAACCGATGCCGGACACGGCATTTCATTCCGGATATTTTGCCGGAAGCAGGAAATTTAGTATCTTTGCTTTGAATTTCAATCTAACCCCAATCTAACGCTTATGAAAAAACTTATTCTCCTCGCCGTATTCGCGGTCGTGTCCGCTTCGGCTTTCGCACAACTTTCGTACGGCCTCAAAGGCGGTCTGAACCTTGCCTCGCTCAGCAACAAAGACCTGGTTACCGAGAACGGCAAGATGAAACCCTCGATCTATGTGGGCGGATTCGCCGAGTATCGTTTCAGCAGTTTCATCGCCGGTTCGGTCGAGTTGGTCTACTCGCGCCAGGGTATCTCCGATTCGTTTGACGATGAAGATTTCGGCAGCGTGAAAGACCGGATGAGGCTCAACTACCTCAACCTCCCGATCCTGGCCAAGATTTACCTGATCGGCGACCAGCTGAGCCTCGACCTGGGCCCGCAGGTCGGCTTTATGCTCAATGCTAAAGAGTGGATGAAAGCCGATGGCGAAACCGGAACCGAGGACCAGACGGACCTGTTCAAGACCGTCGACGTGAGCGCAGCCATGGGCCTGTCGTACAACATCGGCAACATCATTCTCCAGGGCCGCTACAACCTCGGCCTGACCGACATTGTTAAAGACAACGACGGCGACAAAAAATTCAAGAACGGCGTGATCCAACTCGGCGTGGGATACCGTTTCTAAACCACGGGGGTCGCCCCCGGAAAACCTCCCCGCGCATAATCCGTACGGATGGCGCGGGGATTTTTTTCGACCTCGATCCGCACCGTAATGCCGGAGTTTCCGCA
>JAVBNK010000065.1:0-5353 GCA_031551595.1 Rikenellaceae bacterium
GCCCGGCATGATGGACACGATCCTCAACCTGGGCCTCAACGATAAAGCTGTCGAAGGCATCATCAAACAGTCCGGAAACGCACGTTTCGCATGGGACTCCTACCGCCGCTTCATCCAGATGTACGGCGACGTGGTGATGGGCCTCAAACCCGAAAGCAAGGAGGACGAAGATCCCTTCGAGGAGATCATGGACCACCTGAAGAAGGAAAAGAAAGTCACCAGCGACAACGACCTGTCGACCGACGACCTGAAGGAACTTGTCAAGCGTTTCAAGGCCGCCGTCAAGGAAAAAACCGGACAGGATTTCCCAACCGATCCGTGGGAGCAGCTTTGGGGCTCGGTGTGCGCCGTGTTCTCCAGCTGGATGAACGACCGCGCGATCCTCTACCGCAAACTCAACAACATCCCCGCCGAGTGGGGCACCGCAGTGAACGTGCAGGCGATGGTGTTCGGCAACATGGGCGATTCGTCGGCCACCGGCGTGGCCTTCACCCGTGACGCCGCCACCGGCGAAAATATCTTCAACGGGGAATACCTCGTCAACGCCCAGGGCGAAGACGTGGTGGCCGGCATCCGCACCCCGCAGCAGATCACCCTCGAAGGTTCGCGCCGCTGGGCCAAGGCCCAGAACGTGAGCGAGGAGGACCGCAAAACGAAATACCCTTCGCTGGAAGAGGTGATGCCCAAAGTCTACAAGGACCTGAACGACACCCAGGCCCACCTCGAAAAATACTTCACCGACATGCAGGACATCGAGTTCACCATCCAGAACGGCAAGCTGTGGATGTTGCAGACCCGCAACGGCAAGCGTACCGGCGCGGCGATGGTGAAGATCGCCATGGACATGCTTGCGGAAGGCCTGATCGACGAGCAGACCGCCGTGTTGCGCTGCGAGCCCGCCAAACTGGACGAGCTGCTGCACCCGGTGTTCGACTCGGCCGCCATGAAGAGCGCCAAAGTGCTCACCAAAGGTCTCCCGGCATCGCCCGGCGCCGCCACCGGACAGGTGGTGTTCTTCGCCGACGACGCCGAAAAATGGGCCTCCGAAGGCAAGGCGCCCCTGCTGGTGCGCATCGAAACCTCGCCCGAGGACCTCAAGGGCATGCACGTGGCGCAGGGTATCCTCACCGCCCGCGGCGGGATGACCTCGCACGCGGCCGTGGTGGCCCGCGGCATGGGCAAATGCTGCGTGTCGGGCGCCGGCGAAGTGACGATCGACTATAAGGCCCGTACGATGACCATCGGCCCGAACGTGGTCAGGGAAGGCGACTGGATCTCGCTCAACGGTTCGACCGGCGAGGTGTACCTCGGCAAAGTGGGCACGAAAGCCGCCGAACTGAGCGGCGACTTCGCCCGCCTGATGGACCTCACCTCGAAATACGCCCACCTGAAGGTGCGCGCCAACGCCGACACCCCGAACGACGCCGCCGTGGCGATCTCCTTCGGCGCGCAGGGCATCGGCCTGTGCCGCACGGAGCACATGTTCTTCGAGGGCGACCGCATCAAAGCCGTGCGCGAGATGATCCTCGCGGACGACGAAGCGGGCCGCCGCGTGGCGCTGGCCAAGTTGCTGCCGATCCAGAGGGGCGACTTCGAAGGCATCCTGGAGGCCATGAGCGGCCATCCGGTAACCGTGCGTCTTCTGGACCCGCCCCTGCCCGAATTCGTGCCCGTGGAGGAGAAAGACCAGCGCGACATGGCCAAGGAACTCGGTACGACCTACGAAAAGATCAAAGCCAAGGTCGATGCGCTGCACGAGGTCAACCCCATGCTCGGCCACCGCGGCTGCCGCCTGGGCAACACCTATCCGGAGATCACGGAAATGCAGGCCCGCGCGATGATCGAGGCGGCGCTGAACGTCCAGAAACGCGGCGTGCACGTAAGCCTGGAGATCATGGTGCCGCTCGTGGGCAACCACAAGGAGCTCAAGTACCAGAAAAATATCATCGACACCATGGCGCAGGCCGTATTCGCCGAGCGCAACGAGGTGCTGGACTACATGGTCGGCACGATGATCGAGGTTCCGCGCGCCGCGGTGACTGCCAACGAGATCGCCGAAGTGGCCGAGTTTTTCTCGTTCGGTACGAACGACCTGACGCAGATGACCCTCGGTTTCTCGCGCGACGACATCGCCAAATTCCTGCCGGTCTACCTCGAAAAAGGCATCCTGAAACGTGACCCGTTCCAGATCCTCGACGTGAAGGGCGTAGGCCAGCTCGTCCGTGAGGCCGTATTCAAAGGCCGCGGCACCCGCCCGGAGCTGAAGTGCGGCATCTGCGGCGAACACGGCGGCGAACCCTCGTCGGTCGAGTTCTGCCACTACGCAGGCCTCAACTACGTGTCCTGCTCGCCGTTCCGCGTGCCCATCGCACGCCTGGCCGCGGCACACGCAGCCCTCAAGCAGGAGTAACGGCGACGAAACGATAACCCGGGAAATGGCGGATCATACGATCCGCCATTTTTCACAACATGACCCCGCGATGAAAAAAGACACCGTCGATTTCCGCATCGAAGGCGTGGCCGGGGAGCTGCGCATGGACTACGACCTGCTGTGCAAACGGCTGTTCCAGGACGGGCGCGAAGTGGAGCGCAAAGGCAACAACTTCTACGTCACGACGGCCGGGGGCGGCCGGGAAAAGATGAAGGTCATGCGCCTCTCGCCCGACTTCGGTTACACGGCCATCTTCCGCAAAACGAAAACGCCGCTCGAAGCGCGGCTCGCCACGTGGCAATACCTGCTGGGAATCATGCCGTTGGCGCTTGTAGCGGCAGGAGGATTCCTGGGCGCAGTGATCGGGATCTGCGGCACGGTGGTGATATACAGCGCCATCCGCACGCCGAAAAACAACGCGCTTGCCCAGGTGGCGATCGCATTGGGTGTTTCGGCGTTGTGCGCAGCGGTCTGTTTCGCGCCGGTCGTGCTGATGCACCTGCTCACGGCATAAGAAGGAAGGGACAAGGCGCCGACCCGTAGCCGGCAAAAGTCGGGATAACGCCGCAGGCAGCCTGCCGGAAAAGCCAAACAAGGTGAAAATACGTGAACTTTATTTAAGACGTTCCGCTCAATCGGGTAAACGGCCTTACAAGCCGTTTTACAACGCCCCCTGTCACCCGGGATCGGCCGAAAGACCGGGCGGGGGCACTGACCGGAGGGAAGTAGCGGAGGGCTTGGGTGGGGTTATCGGCACCCCTACCCGCCCCTTGACAAGGGCGGGCTTGCAAATCGGCCTTTCAGGCCATTGGCCCATTGGAAGGAAGAGTTGCTTAAACGCAACTCACGCTAAATTAATATCAGACAAATCCTTGTCCGCAACCCACAATGAAGAACCCCGTGGCTTGCTGCAGGGTATTGTAAAGGCCACGATTGCTCAGGTAATCGACCCCCGGGAGATGTCGGTACGATCGCCGCAAGCGGCGGGGAATTTTACCCCCAGAGAATAACCACCCCGCAACAACCGACGCTGCGGGCGAGGGCAGAACCAGGTTTACCTGAGTTATGCCGGGCCGCGGGGAGGAAACCCACGTGCAGCATGGGTAACTGAAGCTACGGGGTATTGTAAAGGCTGCGACTGCCTTGTGCAGTCGCCACATTCCGTAACTCGGCACTTTGTGCCGACCCCCGAAGCCGCGGAATGTGAATTTATCAAGCGCTGCAAGCAACAGGGAATTAACCCGTAGAGATTAAAAATGATATTCCGATCACTTTGAATCCTGATCGTCGCGCCGCCGGTCGCGGGCTGCCTGCCGTTCCTCGCGGCGTTCCTTGCGCTGGCGCAGCATCTTCTGAAGGTCGGTGAGCTCCGACTGTTTTTTGTCCGTAAGTCCTGCCGATTCCTTCACCCCGGCGAACACGAGCCGCCACCAATAGTTGAAATTCGATTTATAGGGATCGCGCACGGCCCCGCCATGGGCATGGCGCAACTCCTTGCCGGGCATGGGATTCGACGGCAGGATCACGAAGCTGTTGACCAGCGTCGAGCCTACCCACGACCGCAGCCCCACTTTGTTGAGCACGTCGACCTGCAGGCTGTCGTAGCGCAGCGCCATATCGACCGTCCCGGACAGCGAGTCGCCCCCGATGGCAAAATCGAGCCGTTCGACACGTCCGGTGCGCACTTCGAGGTGTCCCAGCGGGCGGATCATGGGATTGAACGCCGCCATATCGACCCTGCCGAGCGTACCGGACACCTCGAAATGGTCGTCGCCGGGGGCGATCGGAAAACGGAAGATCGCAGTAAGCCGCCCCACGCCCATCATCATCGCCACGGCATGGGCACGGTAGTGGCGGCGGTGCGGCGAGGGGATGTTGGTCAGAGAATCGATACGCAGGCCGATATTGCTGATGGTGATCGACCCGGCCTCAAAACCTCCCAACGGCATTTCTTCGTAAAAAGCCTCGCTGCCGGATACCCGCACCCGCCCCACCGCCACCGGCAGTCCCGCATTCTGCAATAATCTGTGGAATAATGGCTTGGTGACGTGCGGCGCGGCGACATTGCGGTTCTTGAAACTCCCGAAACGGATGCCGGACACCGTGACGCTGTCGGCCGTGAAGGCTTCGCCGCGCAGTAAATGTCCGAAATCGAGCCGGTAGATCTCCGTGCGGCCTGCCGTAAGCTCCAGCCAGTCGCGGCGGGAAGGCGTTTCAACCGCAAAACGCGCTTTGTCGTAACGCGGGACCAGCCTGAGCGTATCCACCGTCAGCCGCCCGGCGGCAAGGTCGGCTTCGGCGCGGTCGACCCTGAGCGCAAGCCCCTCGCCCGCAGGCGAAAACTCTATACCATCCACACGAACGCGGGCCGATCCGGGCAGGTGGAAACCGGGCAACGAATCGACGGAAATATTCTCCGCATCGACCCGCACGTAGCCCAGGCGGCGGCGTACCGTATCCCGGCGTCCGACCTCCATATAAGAGAACGACGTATGGCGGAGCCTGAAACGACGTATATCCAACGCCTGCAACACCCGGCGCGACGGCGTATCCCGGGGAATGGCGACCGTATCGCGCACCACCTCCACCTGCAACCCGTCGAAATACACCCGCCCGAGGTCGAGGCGGCCGCGGCGGACGGTTTTCAGCGGCCGGTTGATGTCTATGGTGAATTGCCCCGTACGCAGGGAATAAAGGCGATGCGGCAGGGTGTCCATGGCCGCGCTGTCGGGCAATACGGAGAGGCTGCCCCGCACGGTAAGGGTGCGGAACGGCGGCGGGAAAGACACGCGCAACTCATCGAGCGTCAACACATAAAAGCCGCCCAACTCCTGCCGCACCACGTCCTCCAGTTTCCCGGCGACGAATCCCCTGGCCCGCGAGGCCAGGTAGTATCCCGCCAGGAACAACCCCGCAATAACC
>JAVBNK010000149.1:0-11568 GCA_031551595.1 Rikenellaceae bacterium
AATTCGAATAAACCCTCCTGCTGCCGGCCGTGTTACGCCCGTTTCGTTTCTGGAAAAAGAGGTTCGGCCAAGACCGGGAGTGGTATGTGATGCTGGATTCCATATTCGGCATACGTCCCAATAACATAGAACTCTACAAGCTGGCCTTATTGCACAGGTCGGCTTCTTTGCATCTGGACGACGGCACCCCGATCAATAACGAACGCCTTGAATTCCTGGGCGATGCGATCCTCGAAGCCATCGTGTCGGATTACCTGTTCATCGAGTTTCCCGACCGCGACGAAGGTTTCCTGACCCAGATCCGCCAGCGGATCGTGTCGCGGGTGTCGCTCAACGAACTGTCGTGCGAAATGGGCCTGGCGCAACACGTGATCCGCAACGGCACCCGAGGCAACGTGCGCCAAAACCTCTACGGCGATGCCCTGGAGGCCATGATCGGGGCGATCTACCTGGACAAAGGTTACGACTACACGAACCGCCTGCTGATCAACCGCGTTTTTCGTAAGTACCTCGACCTGGACCGTATCGTGGCCGTGGAAATCGACTTCAAGAGCCGGCTGATCGAATGGTGCCAGAAGAGCCGCCGCGCCATCACGTTCCACACCTCGACCAGGTCCGGCCCGGCCTCGGGCAATCCGGCATTCATTTCGCGTGTGGTGATCGATGGCATCCAGATGGGCTCGGGCGAAGGCCCCTCGAAGAAAGAGGCCGAGCAACACGCCGCCTATATGCTTTCGGCGCTGGTCATGTCGGACGACGGCAGCGACCAGCTGATCGAGATGCTTGAAAGCGATGACATCGCGGGTTTCCCGAACGGCAAACGCGGGGGTTACGCCGATGAAACGCCCGACATCGACCGGCTGCACGATATTGCCGTGAACGGCGGCACGGACGGGAGCGGCGACTGACGACTCCTGCGGCAGGAAAATTTGCGAGCCGGACCGACACTGCGAGCGAGAGCAAAGGCCGCTTGCGGACTATGCCGGGCCGCAACCGAGTCGCCGGGAGTCCACAAGTGTAAGCGAGTGGCGGGGAAAGCAATGCAAAACATCGTTCGGATCTCACACCAGGTCCGCGTGGGCCCGCTCCCGGGAAGATAAAGCAGGCGCATGGTTTACAGCCACGAAAAAACTGTCGTCGAATTCACACCTACGAACTATGACCCATCCCGAAGACAAGGCGGTGCGCGAGAAACTCGTCGCCCGCGGCGCATCGGCGCTCACCGATGCCGAATTGCTCAGCATCCTGCTCGGCGATGGGCCGGAACGGTGTTCGTCGCTGCAACTGGCTGCCGGGGTGCTGGCGGCGGCCCGTCCCCTGTCCGGCGGCTATCCGGGAGAAGGGTTCGCACGGCTGGGACAAATGGACCTTCAGCGGCTGAGGATGCTGGGCGGCATGGGTGTAAAGCGTGCGGCGATGCTGGCTGCGGCGCTCGAAACCGGCCGCCGCACGGCCGTGCAAAACGCGATGGAACAGCGCGTGATCGCAGGCGACGAAGATGTGGCCGGCATATTCCGGCCTATGCTCGCCGCCCTGCCCCACGAGGAATTCTGGGCGGTCTACCTCTCGTCGGCCAACCATGTCATCGACAAGGTGCGCGTCAGCCAGGGCGGGGTGTCGGGGACGGTGGTCGACCACCGGCTGATCGTCAAACGTGCGCTGGAATGCCTCTGCACTTCGATGGTCGTCGTCCACAACCACCCTTCGGGTGTCGCACGCCCCAGCCCGGACGATATCGCGCTCACCTCGCGCCTCCAGGAAGCCACCGCCCTCTTCGACATCGCCCTGCTCGACCATATCATCGTCGTCCCCGCCGAACATTTCTCATTTCGTAAGGCTGCACTCATCAAATAACGGGGAGCCGCCCATGGTCCGGGCGTTTCTCCATGCTTCACTCCGACGGCTTCCAAAGAAGCCGGTGCCGCGCTGACAGCCCCCTCCAAAGCCCTCCGCTTGGACGAGAGGGGGTTTTGGAGGGGCCTTACCCTCCGGTCGCGGAAGCGGAAATCCCGTCCTTGTCAAGGGGCGGGCGAGGGTGGTGATGGCGATACCGGAATCGGCTTTTTTTGGAAGCCGTCGACGTGAAGTCCCGACAAGGAATTTACGGTCGCTGGCCGAACGGCATACCGCATACAAAAAATCTTCTCCGGAATTCACGATAAATCGATGGATTCTCAAAGGTTTTGCTTAACTTTGAAAACCTATGGGCAAAAATTAATGCAGGCCGGATGCTGAACCTGTTGCTTTCACCGTTGGCGATCCTGTACCGGGCCGCGGTGTTTATCAGACACAAGCTGTTCGATTGGGGGGTCATCGCCCCGACCGAATCGGATATTCCCGTGGTCTGCGTGGGTAACATTACCGTCGGAGGTACTGGGAAAACCCCCATGTCCGAGTTGCTCATCGAACATCTGGCGCCTTACTACCACGTCGCGTTGCTTTCGCGGGGCTATAAGCGCCGCACCAAGGGCTTCGTCGAAGTGCAGACCGACAGCCCGTTCCTGGACGTGGGTGACGAGCCGAAACAGATCAAGCTCAAATTCCCCGAAATCGTCGTCGCCGTATGCCGCGACCGCCGCGAAGGGATCGCACGCATCCGCGGGTCGCATCCCGAGGTGGACCTGGTGATCCTCGACGACGGGTTCCAGTACCGCCGCATCGAACCGTGGATCAACGTCGTGCTGATGGACTACAACCGTCCCACCTACGACGACCACATGCTGCCCCGCGGCAGGCTCAGGGACCTGCCCTCACAGATGCACCGCGCGGATATCGTCGTGGTGACCAAGTGCCCCGACGACATCAGCCCGCTGGATATCCGGCTGGTACGCAAATACCTGGGACTATACCCTTATCAAAGCCTCTGGTTTTCATCGATGCGCAACGGCGAGGTGCAACCGCTGTTCGCCGACTGCGCCGAGGAGGCCGTCCGGCACGGCTCGCCGGTCATCGTCATGGCCGGGGTGGCCTCGCCCGGCCCGCTGCTCGATGAGATGGGCAGGCGTTACCGCGTGGTCGATACGCTCATCTTCCCCGACCACCATCCCTACCGTATGCGCGACCTGGACCGTATGCGCCAGGCCTTGCGCGACGCCCCGGAGGGTACGGTTATTGTAACCACCGAAAAAGACGCCGTCAAACTTACCAACCGTAAGCGCATTCCGGCCGAAATACAGCGCAGGCTCTACTATGTGCCTGTGCACCTGGAGTTCCTGGAGGACGGCCAACCGAATTTCCTACGAAAACTTTACCAGTATGTTAAAGAAAATCAAAAACACGGCATCCTTCATTCTTAGCCGTAACGGAGGATTCGAACCCGAAGTGGGAGTGATCCTGGGCACGGGCCTGGGAGGTTTCGCGGATGCGATCGATGTCAGGGCGACGATCGATTACCACGATATTCCCGGCTTTCCGGTGTCGACCGTCGAAGGCCATCGCGGCAGGCTGATTTTCGGCATGGTGGGCGGCCGCCGCGTGGTGGCGATGCAGGGACGGTTCCATTATTACGAGGGTTACGCGCCCCAGGAGGTCGTCTTCCCGGTGAGGGTGATGAAATTCATGGGCATCCGATTCCTCTTCGTGTCGAACGCCAGCGGCGGGGTCAACCCCGATTTCCGTACCGGCGACCTGATGGTCATCACCGACCATATCAACCTGATCCCCAATCCGCTCATAGGCAAGAATATCGATGAACTGGGACCTCGCTTCCCGGATATGAACGACGCTTACTCGCCCGCGCTGGTGGCACATGCCCGCAGCGTGGCCTCACGGCTGGGCATCGCCCTGCAGTCGGGGTGCTACGTCGGCGGTACGGGCCCCACGTTCGAAACCCCGCACGAATACGGCTATTTCCGCGCCATCGGCGGCGATACGGTCGGCATGTCGACCACCCCGGAGGTGATCGCCGCACGGCACATGGGCATCCCGGTGTTCGGGGTGTCGGTGATCACGAACATGGGCCTCGAAGGGCTCAAATCGACCCACGAAGAGGTACAAATAGAGGGCGCCAAGGCCGGCAAACGCATGACCCAACTCTTCGCCGAGATGATCGGTACGTTACCGTAGCGGGATGAAAAAAAGACAGAGAAGAAGAGTACGGGAATGAACATTGGGTTCTTCGATTCTTATCTGTTTTTTTCGAGTGGGAGAGCAGATTGAGTAATTGCGGCCATCTTAGGCATTCTTCTCGCGACAATAGTAAAATACACCCGATAATCATCACACGTCGGGTTGGCAATAACCAACCCTGTCGCAACCGGCGCTGCGGGCGAGGGCAGAGGTCGCTTGCGAACTATGCCGGGCCGCGAGGAGGAAACCCATGGGCAGCGAGGGTAACTGAAACTGCGGGGTACTCAAGGGCGCAGTTGCCTGCGGCAACGGCAACATCCCGCGGCTTGACGCTGAAGCGTCGCCCCCGCAGCCGCGGGATGTAAATAATGGCAACGCTGCAACCGGGCATGGGTAACCAAACCGGCGGGGGATTTAACCCATAGAGATTAAGGATTTAACGCATCAAACTAACCGAAAAATAAGATGGTAAACAAAGTAATACTCGTAGGCAACGTGGGGATGGACCCGGAGGTGCGCTCGCTCGAAGGCGGCGTGAAAACTGCACGCATCCGCCTGGCCACCACCGAACGCATCTTCAACCGCCAGACCCAGGAGTCGCGCGAACACACAGAATGGCATACCGTGATCCTGTGGCGCGGCCTGGCCGACGTGGCCGACCGCTTCATCCGCAAGGGTTCGCAGATCTATGTCGAAGGTCGCCTGCGCACCCGCGAATGGGAAGACCAAAACGGCGCAAAACGCATCTCTACGGAGATCGTCGCCGATGAGCTCAAACTGCTCGGCCGCCGCCACGAAGGCGGTGCGCCCGCAGGCGAGGGCGGTTACCCGGGCGGCCAGTCCGGTTATCAAGGTTCGCAGGGCGGCTACCAAAGCAGCCAGCCGGCTCCGCAGTCCAACTATCAGGCTCCCGCGGCCCCTGCCGCAGAACCTCCCGTCAACGATCCCGACGACCTGCCGTTCTGATTCTGGGCAGGCGCGTTAATCTCTACGGGTTCAATACCCTGCCGTTTATTGCATTTTGCATATCCATCCCGCGGCTGCGGGGGGTGCGCCGGAGGCGCGGACCGTGGGATGTAAGCCTGCCTTGCAGGCTTTTCCTGCTTCGCGCCCCGGCCATTCAAACAAGTTTGATGGCGCCCGGCTTGGCGTCGGTTGGCAGTTGCCGCAGGCAATCGCAGCCTTTACAATATCCCGTAGTTTCAGTTACCCTCGCTGCCCATGGGTTTCCTCCTCGCGACCCGGCATAACTCAAGTAAACCTGGTTCTGCCCTCGCCCGCAGCGTCGGTTGCTGCGGGATTGTTTATTTCTTTAGAGTGCCGGACGTTTTTTGTGGATACTGCAAATCCAATGGTTGTTTTGCCCCGCATTACCTGACGCAGGAAGGGGAGATTTAATCTCCCCTTCCTGCGTCAGGTAATGCGGAATAAAAACCACCAGAAAACGAAGTTTAACTTCGCTGAGTCACCCGCCACTGCGTGACGGCGCCGGTTTCAATAAAACTCTTCGTTCTTTCCCACAGGAAAGAACGAAGAAGCGGGAATCCTACTTGCGTTTGACCTCGACCTGCTCGTAGCCTTCGACGATATCGCCGATGCGGATATCGTTGAAACTCTCTATGTTAAGGCCGCATTCCATGCCTACGGTAGCCTCTTTGACATCATCCTTGAAGCGCTTCAGCGAACCGAGGCGTCCGGTGTGGATCACGATACCGTCGCGGATCACGCGGATCGGGGTATTACGCGTGATCTTGCCTTCGCGAACGATACAGCCGGCGATCGTACCCACCTTGCTGATCTTGAACGTTTCCAGTACCTCGATCGAGCAGACGATCTCCTCTTTCATCACCGGGGCCAACATGCCTTCGATGGCATCCTTGATGTCGGTGATCGCGTCGTAGATGATCGAGTAGAGGCGGATTTCGATCTCCTCTTTCTCGGCCACTTTGCGGGCGCTGGCCGACGGGCGCACCTGGAAGCCGACGATGATGGCGTTCGATGCGGCGGCCAGCAGCACGTCCGATTCCGAAATCTGGCCCACGGCCTTGTGGATCACGTTCACCTGCACCTCTTCCTTCGAAAGTTTGATCAGCGAGTCGGCCATGGCTTCGATCGAGCCGTCCACGTCGCCCTTGATGATGATGTTCAGCTCCTTGAAGTTGCCGATCGCGATACGGCGGCCGATCTCGTCGAGGGTGATATGCTTCTGTGTTTTAAGTCCTTGTATGCGCTGCAGCTGTTCGCGCTTGTTGGCCACTTCGCGGGCCGAGCGGTCGTCCTCCATCACGTTGAACGTATCGCCCGCCTGCGGGGCGCCGCTCAGGCCGAGGATCTGCACCGGGGTGGCCGGGCCTGCCTCGGTCACTTTCGCGCCGTGCTCGTTAAACATGGCCTTCACGCGGCCCGAGTAGATGCCCGACACGATCACGTCGCCGATGTGCAGCGTGCCGTTCTGCACCAGCACCGTAGCCACATAACCGCGCCCCTTGTCCAGCGTCGATTCGATCACCGCGCCGTTGGCATGTTTGTCCGGGTTGGCCTTCAGGTTGAGGAATTCGGCCTCCAGCAACACCTTCTCAAGCAGTTTGTCGAGGTTCAGGCCCGCTTTGGCCGACACCTCCTGTGACTGGTACTTGCCGCCCCAGTCCTCGACCAGGTAGTTCATTCCGGCCAACTGTTCCTTGATCCTTTCGGGATTGGCCGCCGGTTTATCGATCTTGTTGATGGCGAATACCATAGGTACACCGGCCGCCGAAGCGTGGTTGATGGCCTCGATGGTCTGCGGCATCACGCTGTCGTCGGCCGCCACGATGATGATCGCCACGTCGGTCATCTTCGCACCGCGGGCACGCATCGCCGTAAAGGCTTCGTGACCGGGCGTATCGAGGAAGGTGATGCGGCGGTCGCCCACCTTGACGCTGTAGGCGCCGATATGCTGGGTGATCCCCCCGGCCTCGCCCGCGATCACGTTGGCCGACCGGATGTTGTCCAGCAACGACGTTTTACCGTGGTCGACGTGGCCCATCACGGTCACCACCGGCGGGCGCGGCACCAGGTCCTCCTCGCTGTCCGCATCTTCCACGTCGATAGCCTCCTGGATATCGACGGACACGAATTCGACCTTATAGCCGAATTCCTCGGCCACGATCACCAGCGCTTCGGCGTCCAACCGCTGGTTGATCGACACCATCAGCCCAAGGTTCATGCAGGCCATGATGACCTCCGTGACCGGTACGTTCATCATCGCCGCCAGTTCGCTTACCGTGACGAATTCGGTGACCTGCAGTACGTTGCTGTCCATTTCGGCGCGTTGCATCTCCTCGGCGCGGCGTGCGGCGCCCGCATCTCGCTTGTCGCGGCGGAACTTCGAACTTTTGCTCTTGCCGCCTTTCGACGTGAGGCGCATCAGCGTTTCCTTCACCTGCTTCTGCACATCCTCCTCGCTTACTTCGGGGCGGATCGGTTTCGGAGCCTTGGGACCTTTCGCGGGAGCGCCTTTTTTATGGTCGCGCAGGGGAGTGCCTCCGCCCTGGCCGGGACGCGGCGGCTGGCCGCCGCCCGGTTTGGTCACGTCCACCCGGTCCTTGGTGATGCGTTTGCGCTTTTCGCGCTTATGGTCGTTGCTGCCCTTGTTGCGTTCCAGGTTCTGGACATCTATCTTGCCCAATACCTTGGGACCGGAGAGTTTGCTGCTGTCCGGGGCGCGGAACACGTTATCTTTTTCGGCCTGGCGATCGTCGTAGGTCTTGCTCTGCATGACCGGCTCGGCAGGCTTGGGTGCAGGCGCGGCGGCCACGGGCGTCGCCACCGGTTTCGGCGCCTCGGCCACCGCGGGCACGGCCGGTTCGGCAGGCTTCGGGGCGGGCGTTGCCGCTGGTCTTTCCACGACCGGGGCGGGTTTCGGGGCTGCAGGGGCTTGGGCTGCTACCGGCTTGGGCGCAGGCGCAGGTGAGGGAGCCGGTTTCGGCTCTGCCGCGGGAGCGGCAGGCTTGGGTTTGCCGGCGTTCAGGTCGATATGGCCCAACACTTTCGGCATACGGTCCGCCACCTCGTCCTTCACGCTGATCACGCCGCTTTTGATCACCACTTCCTCCTCCTCGTCCTCTCCGTGCGGCTCTTTCTTATGGCCCAGCGACACGGTTTCCTGCCGGAAGTTGATCTTCTCCCGGATGTTCACACGTTCCCCCGTGCGGTTACCGCCGAACTCTTTTTCGAGCACAGCGTAGACTTCGGGTTCAACCAGCGTATTGGGCGAGCTGTCGATCTTGATCCCTTTCCTGGCCAGGAACTCCGTAATGGTCCCGACCCCGACGGTAAACTCCTTGGCCACCTGTGTCAGTCTGAGTTTCTTCTCCTGCATATCGTTTGTGTTTCGTGTTACAATTCATGACTAAGCACCCGTACGGGTACAAAACGGACCGCACCGCCCATTCCCCGGCCCCTTATTCGAATTCCGAGCGGAGGATCGAAACCACCTCTTTGATGGTTTCCTCCTCGAGGTCGGTACGTTTGGCGATCTCCTCGACCGACTTTTCGAGCACGCTCTTGGCCGTGTCGAAACCGACCGACTTGAGTTGGTTGATGATCCACTGGTCGATCTCGTCCGAGAACTCCTCCAGGTCGACATCCTCCTCTTCCACTTCGCGGAACACGTCGATGTCGTAGCCCGTCAGCATACTCGCCAGGCGGATATTCAGGCCGCCCTTGCCGATCGCCAGCGACACCTCGCTGGGCTTTAGGTAGATGGCGGCTGTTTTCTTCTCTTCATCGAGGGAGATCGACGATATCTTCGCGGGATTCAGCGCGCGCTGGATCAGCAGCTGGAGGTTGTTGGTCCAGTTGACCACGTCGATGTTTTCGTTCTTCAGCTCCTTGACTACAGCATAGATACGCGAACCCTTCATGCCGACGCATGCGCCCACCGGGTCGATGCGCTCATCGTACGATTCCACGGCTACTTTGGCCCGCTCGCCCGGGATGCGCACGATCTTTTTGATCGTGATTAGCCCGTCGAAGATCTCCGGAACCTCCAGTTCGAACAGCCTTTCAAGGAACTCGGGGGCCGTACGCGACAGGACGATGACCGGCGAGTTGTTGCGCATCTCGACCTGCTTGACGATGGCGCGGATCGTGTCGCCCTTGCGGTAGAAGTCGCTCGGGATCTGCTCCGATTTGGGCAGGATCAGCTCGTTGTCCTCGTCGTCCAGGATTAGCACTTCTTTCTTCCATACCTGGTAGACCTCGCCGGTGATGATCTCGCCCACTTTTTCCTTGTATTTTTCGTACAGGTTGGCCTTTTCCAGGTCCATGATCCTCGAAGCGAGGTTCTGGCGCAGCGACAGCACCGACCTGCGGCCGAAATCGCTCAGTTTGATCTCGTCGGCCACCTCTTCGCCCACCTCGTACGTTTCGTCGATCTTGCGGGCGTCCGTCAGCGAGATTTGCTGGATGGGGTTTTCGACCTGGCCGTCCTCGACGATCACGCGGTTGCGCCAGATCTCCAGGTCACCCTTTTCGGCGTTGATGATGATGTCGAAATTCTCGTCCGTTTCATAGGTCTTGATCAACATGTGGCGAAACACGTCTTCCAATACGCCGATCATCGTGCTGCGGTCGATATTCTTAAGCTCTTTGAACTCTGCAAAGTTGCTTATAAGATTCAGGTTGTCCATCGTTATTATCGATATTTTTAAACTTTCTGTTTTGTCCGGCCCGCGGCCTAATCCATTCTCGGCGTGGCGAATATGAAGGCGAGCCACACCGCGCTCCACGCCAGCCCCAGCACATTGAAAACCATCAGTTTCACGCTGCCGCCGAATTTTCCCGTCCATGCCATCGCCGCGGTGATGACCAGCAGGTTGACCGACAGCGAAACCAGCAATCCCAACTCCTGCGTTCGTGCCAGGCGCACCGTGAAGGGCACGAAGAACACGTTCGCCGCAAAGATCAGCGTGGCGACCGCACGGTTGAACCATACCACGGCCGGATCGCGCCTCATTTGAAATCGAGGTACTCTTTGGTGGTTTTTATTTCGTCCAGCGTATAGGTCCTGGTCACCTCCACGGTGGTTTTCTTCTTCGTGCCTTCGACCGGTACGCGCTCGGGGTAGGAGAGCGTCACGCTGGTCTGGTCGGCATCTTTAAGGGTCGCGATAATTTTGATGCCGCTTTTCAGCACCACTTCGACGCCTTTGCCGATCAACTTTCTGTATTGGCGCAACATTCTTAGGGGCTGTCCGATACCTGCCGAGGCGACCGTGAGTTCGAAATCTTCCTGCTCGCGGTCGAGTTGCGCTTCGATGGCGCGGCTCAGTTCCACGCAGGCGTCGATGCCCACATGGGTGTCGCTGTCCACAGTCACTTCGACCTCGTTGGCCGGCGAAACCGTCACCCCCACCAGGAACATATCCGTCCCCAGGAGTTTGCTTTCGACCGCAGCCTCTATTTTTTTTGTATCTATCATCGTGTCGCTTAGCTTTTTATACGAAATCAGGGGACTCGCGTCCCCTGTATTCCTCCCTTGCTACGTTGCAAATGTAGTTATTTTTTCCGGAAAACCATCGTTTTACCCCACTTTTTCCGTTCAATCGAATCGGAACAGCTCCTCGACGGGCACGCCGAGTGTCCGCGACAGGTCGATCGCCAGTTTCAGCGACGGATTATAAAGTCCCGCTTCGAGCCTGGCGATCGTTTCGCGCCGCACCCCGACCCGCCCGGCGAGTTCTTCCTGGGTCAGCCCGGCCCGTTGGCGGTACTCTTTCAGGAAACGGGTGAATTCTCCCATCGTCATCCTCTTTTCTCATACCGGGCAAAACGTATCACCGTTTCTACCGGCCATATGAATGTTCCCTCGGCAGCCGGCGTCACATAGTGGATTTGTGAGAACGTGTTGGCGGACAAGAACGGAATGGAACTTACGGCAGGCGCCACGCCGATTCCTCCTATCAGTATTCCTGCGGGAGTAAAGGCCACCCTGCTGCCGGCCTTTTCAAAGTTCTGGTCCATGCGCTCGTCTTTCTTCCCGCGCGCCGGGTGCGGCATGAAGAAAAATGAAAAATAACCCGGGAATGAGAACCGGGAAAAGCCCGGTATGCTTTTTTGGGCGATAGAGCCGATCCCGGGGATCGCTAAGAATCCCAAACATCCCAATCCGTAAAACAGGATGGATTCAATCTCTAAGGGTTCGATTCCCCGCCGGTTTGGTTACCCATGCGATGCAGGGGTTTCCTCCTCGCGGCCCGGCATAGTTCGCAAGCGACCTCTGCCCTTGCTCGCAGCGTCGGTTTGGTTACCCATGCGATGCATGGGTTTCCTCCTCGCGGCTCGGCAAAGTTCGCAAGCGACCTCTGCTCTCGCTCGCAGCGTCGGTTTGGTTACCCATGCGATGCATGGGTTTCCTCCTCGCGGCTCGGCATAGTTCGCAAGCGACCTCTGCCCTTGCTCGCAGCGTCGGTTGCGGCGATCCTCTCGCCATCTCCCGCGACTGGGGGTGGGCGAAATC
>JAVBNK010000082.1:0-11349 GCA_031551595.1 Rikenellaceae bacterium
CGAAACCGGACAGGATGATGGCTTCCGGGGTGTCGTCGACGATGATCTCGATGCCCGTAGCGGCCTCCAGGGCGCGGATATTACGGCCTTCACGACCGATGATGCGGCCCTTGACCTCATCGCTGTCGATGTTAAACACCGTCACCGAATTTTCGATGGCCGTTTCCGTAGCCACCCGCTGGATCGTCTGGACCACAATACGTTTGGCCTCTTTATTGGCCGTCATTTTAGCCTCCTCGATCGCCTCGCTCACGTAAGCCGCGGCATCGACCTTGGCATCGGATTTCATGTTCTCGATCAGGATGTTCTTGGCGTCCTCCGAGCTCATGCCGCTGATCTGCTCCAGGCGCGAGTTTTGTTCGCGGAAAAGTTTGTCGAGTTCTTCCTTCTTTTTCTCCAACGAAGCGATATGCGACTCCATCTGTTCGCGCACCTGGTTGTTTTCCTTGTTCTTGCGTTCGAGATCCTGCTGTTGTTGCTGGAGCTGGCCCTCGGTCTGTTTGATGCGCGACTCGGCCTGCTGGAGCTTCGAATTGCGCTCGTTGACCGCACGGTCGTGCTCGCTTTTGAGTTGTATGAAGCGCTCCTTAGCCTGGAGCGTCTTCTCTTTTTTGATCATCTCGCCATCGTTTTCGGCCTGTGCGAGGATCTGCTTGCGGCGGTTTTCGGTCGACTTGCGAAGCCCGAAGTACGCCGCGGCAGCCCCTGCCGCCGATGTGATGACGGTGATTACTGCTATGGTGATGATTTCCATTAGTAAAAATTAGTTAAAAAGTGAATATAATATGTTGTTGTGTTTCCCATAAAAAAGCCCGCACGAACTCACCTTTCTCTGTTTGACGAAACTTCCGAAACGTCATTTGTGGGACCTCCGGCTTGATCGGTCGCAAACGTCCAACGGCTCCGGCGTATATGGAGCACCCTCGCGGGTTAAGGCCTGTTTTTGAAGGGCCGAGGCGATTCCCAATTTTTTTAGTGTTGAGTTTCGCAAAGCTAAAAGGAATTCATGCGGGCATATTCCTGAATTCGTGTAAAGAACCTTATCTCTATCTAAAGAACGCGCTCCATCCCGGTTATATTTCACCGAGGTAGCGGTCGAGTTGTTTCTCGACCTCACGGAGTTGCTCCTCGTCGCTGTCCATGTTACCCCTCATTTCAAGTTCCACGCAGGTGACCGCCATTTGCAGCGCCGCCATCGCCAGGCATTCGTCCTCGTCGACGCGGTAGCGCTTGCGGAAGGCGTCGATCACTGCGTTGACCTGGCGTTCGGCACGGCGGTAGTGCTCTTCCTTGTGCCGTTCTATCGGCAGGGGGAAAACCTTGCCGGCCACTTTCAGCGTGATGTTGAATTTATCTGACATGCCGTCTTTCTTCTGTTTACCCACGGCGCGACGTTAAAACTATGCCGCCCCTCTTATTTGTTTACCAATGCGATGCAACGGTCGACCTCCCGCAGCAACCGGGTGACGCGCGCCCTCGCGAGTTTTCGTTGCTGTGCGTTACCCCCCATCGACGCCGACAATTCCAGCACGCCCAGCCGGCGTTCCAGTTCGCCGATACGCTCCTGCAAAGCATTATTGTCCGCCCGGACGGTCTCGGAGGCCCGGCGCACTTTCGCACACTCCTCACGGAGCCGCCGGTTATCGGCGACCACCTCCCCGACTTTACGCTTAATATTTTCTATCAGAGCCCCTTGCGACATCCTACGGAATGGTATTCACAGTTTTCACACCAAAATTAAACAATTTTTCCGGAATGGCAAAACTTAGGCGGCGGTCCGTACGTTTTTTGAAGTTATTTTATGGTTATTCTCAGGATGTTTCCCGTCCGGGTTGCACGGCCATATCGCGGGAATACAGCCAAAAACCCGGACGGGAAACATCCTGAGAAGGGTCTGGAAAGAATAAAGCGGAAATGAACGGACCGGCGCTTTATTCGGCCAACTCGCCGTACAGGTCGTACTCTTCGGCCTTTACGATCCGCACGTCATAGAAACATCCCGGTTTCAGCCGTTTCTCGGCCGGGACGAGCACTTCCTGGTCCACCTCGGGCGAATCGTGCTGCGTGCGGCCGACCCAATATTCGCCCTCGCGGCGGTCGATGAGGACCTTTTCGCACCGGCCGACCCGCGCCAGGTTATTTTCCAGCGAGATTCCGGCCTGCACATCCATCAGCTTCCGGGCGCGGCGCTCCTTGACCTCCGGGGGCACGTCGTCTTTCAATGTCCTGGCCGAATGGGTATCCTCCTCCTCGCTGTAGGGAAATACGCCCAGCCGTTCGAAACGTGCCTCGCGCACGAATTCCGTCAGTTCGCGGTAGTCCTCCTCCGACTCGCCCGGATAGCCCACGATCAGCGTCGTGCGCAGGGCGATGCCGGGAATCTCGGCCCTCAGCCGCGCGATCAGTTCCAGCGTACCGGCCTTCGTAATGCCGCGCCGCATCGACCGCAGCTGGCTGTCGGCGATGTGTTGCAGGGGAATATCGAGGTATTTGCAGATCTTTGGCTCGTCGCGCATCGCTTCGACCACATCCTGCGGGAATTGCGCAGGGTAGGCATAGTGCAGCCTCACCCACCCGATCCCTTCCACCCGGCAAAGCTCGCGCAGCAGTCCCGCCAGCCGCCTCTCGCCGTACAGGTCCAGCCCGTAATAGGTCGTATCCTGGGCGATGACCAGCAGTTCGCGCACGCCTTTGGCCGCCAGCATCCGTGCCTCGGCCACCAACTCCTCAACCGGCACCGAGCGATGTTTGCCCCTGATATTCGGGATAATGCAATAGCTACAACCGCGGTCGCACCCTTCGGAAATTTTCAGATAGGCATAATGCTGCGGGGTGGTCAGGCTGCGCACGGTCGCCAGCGCGGGGTCGTACGTGCCGCCCAACGCCTCCACGAGCCGCGGCATGTCGTCCACGCCGAAAAACGCATCCACTTCGGGGATTTCAGCTTTCAATTCCCCGGGATAGCGCTGGCTCAGGCAGCCGAATACGTACAGCCTGTCTATATCGCCGTCGGTCTTCGCCTGTGCGAAACCCAATATGGTGTCGACCGACTCCTCCTTGGCGTCGCCGATGAACCCGCACGTATTGACCGCCACCGTGCGGGCGGCATCCGCGCCGCCGTCATACGCAACCGCCATTCCGGAAGCCTCCAGCTGTGCGGCCAGGTGTTCCGTATCGACCGTATTCTTTGCGCACCCCAGGGTGACGATATTGATTTTATTATTCATTGTTTTTCTCGGAAAAGGTTGGTTTGCTTCCGGCAGATTAACGGACCCTTGGAGAATCCGCACCCGGAATTTCTCTAAAATGTGCCGTTAAAAACGACGCTTGCCTAACGACTGTTAGGTGCCTGCGGCGCCTAAAAAGGAGGCGTTCGTCGTTTTAGGCACATCGCAGAAAAATTCAGCGGATTCGACGGGTCCTGGCTTTTTTGCATCCTTTTTGGCTTGGCCCAGAAAGGATGTCGCCATAAGGCGAAAAAGGGTACAATAAAAAACCAACATTAATAATAATCAGGAGAACAACGCGTCTACGAAACGCTTGCGGTCGAACACCTGCAAATGGCCGATGCCCTCGCCCACGCCGATGTAGCGCACCGGGATACCGAACTGGTCGCTGATGCCGATCACCACGCCGCCTTTGGCCGTGCCGTCCAGTTTAGTGATGGCCAGCGACGTGACCTGCGTGGCCTGGGTAAACTGACGGGCTTGCTCGAAGGCATTCTGGCCCGTGCTGCCGTCCAGCACCAGCATCACCTCGTGCGGCGCATCGGGGATCACCTTCGCCATCACGTTGCGTATCTTGGTCAGCTCGTTCATCAGCCCCACCTTGTTATGCAGGCGGCCTGCGGTATCGATCAGCACCACGTCGGCACGGTTCGCCACGGCCGATTTAAGCGTATCGTAGGCCACCGAAGCCGGGTCCGACCCCATCTGCTGGCGCACCACCGTAGCGCCCGCCCGGTCGGCCCACACCTCCAGCTGGTCGATCGCCGCCGCACGGAACGTATCCGCCGCGCCGATGTAGACCTTCTTGCCCAGCTCGCGCAGCTGTGCGGCCAGCTTGCCGATGGTCGTCGTTTTGCCCACGCCGTTCACGCCCACCACCATCACCACGAAAGGCACCCCCTCGCGGGCGGCCGTGTCGTAGCGCGCGTCCAACTCGTCATGCGTAGCCAGCAGGGCGGTGATCTCCCCGCGCAGGATGCCCTGCAACTCACCGACGTTCATATATTTATCCCTCGACACGCGCTCCTCGATGGCGCGGATGATCTTCACGGTGGTTTCCACCCCCACGTCCGACGAGATCAGCACCTCTTCCAACTCGTCCAGCACGTCGTCGTCCACGCGCGATTTCCCCGCCACGGCACGCGCGATCTTCGAGAACAGCCCTTTCTTCGTCTTCTCCAGGCCTTGTTCCAGGTCGCGTTGTTGTGCGGCCTCAGCCTGAAGGGCCTCGGAAACGGGTTCAGAAACTGCTTCCGCCACCGGTGCGGCGGGTTGTGCGATCCCGGGACTGTCTTTGGCCGCCGGTGCGCCAGGCTGTACGTCCGTGATTATCCCGTCGGCCGGTGCAGATTGCGGCGGTGTGATTTGTGATTTTTTAAAAAAATTAAAAATACCCATAATTCTATTTTAATTCACAAAAGTACATTTTTTTGAATAATAAGGCGTCTTAATTTTTCAAGACAAGGGCCGGGGGCGGAACCACCTGCCGGACCGCATGGGACTAAAGCCCTCCTGTGCGCCAGGACGCGCCCACAAATTTCCCCGAAGAAGAAGCCGGGGAAAGGGATCACGGCATGGCCATTCGGGAGTTAGGCCGCCAATCCCCTGTGTGCCGGATGGCTCCCGGAAACTCTCCGTGTACCGGGAGGCACGGTCGGGGCAAAACCAGTTATAAAACCCCATGCAGATTAGGTCGCCAATCCCCCGTGTGCCGGCAGGTGCCCGGAAACTCTCCGTGTACCGGGAGGCACCCGGGCCACCACCCCTGGGAACACAAAAAGCCTCCCGAAGGGGAAGCTTTTTGTATTAAGATGCGGCGGCGGGACTACTTCTTGTCGAAGAAATCTTTGACCTGCTCCACGGGAATGATGTCGCTTTTGAAGGTATAAGCGCCGGTTTTCTCGCTGCGGACCATCTTAATGCACTTGGTAAAGCTCTTGCCCGAGCCCTCTTTCTTCAGCGTTGCAACTACTTTCTTTGCCATGGCCTAAATGCTATTTGATTTCACGGTGTACGGTCACCCTTTTGAGGATCGGATTGTATTTCCGGCGTTCCATACGGTCGGGTGTGTTCTTTTTGTTCTTGGTGGTGATGTAGCGCGAGGTGCCCGGCATACAACTTTCCTTGTGTTCGGTGCATTCGAGGATCACCTGAACGCGATTGCCTTTTTTTGCCATTCTCCTACAGATTAATAGACTTTACGGGGCGCTTTGGCTTCCTTGAGGGCGGCCGAAAGTCCCTTTTTGTTGATCGTTTTGATGCCGTTCGCCGATACTTTCAGCGTGATCCAACGGCCTTCTTCCTCAAGCCAGAAGCGTTTCGTACGCAGGTTCGGGTCGAAACGGCGCTTGGTCTTGATGTTCGAGTGGGAAACGTTGTTGCCCACGCGAGCCACTTTTCCGGTGATTTCGCAGATTCTCATTTTATTATCGTCAATTAGCAGCCCCACACTTCGGAGCTGAGGCGCAAAGATACTCTTTTTTTGCCGATCCGCAACAAACACCGGTTTTTATTGCTGCGGCAAAAAGTTTGGCATGAAAAAAACAAATCGCAATACTCTGATTATCAATTATAATATTTTTAAACATAAAAAAAAGCAGACAAAAAATATTTTATTCGATTTTTTTATGATAATTTTATAAGCGGAATACCACATCATCCATTCTTTCCGCCCCAATATAAGTTCCGCCGATACGACGATCCAACCGGGTATTGAATAAAAATAATTACGATACAATAAGCCTATGGAAAATATCGACCTATTGCTCGGGAACAAGGATATTCAGCAACGATTCGAGAAAGTGGCGGCAACGGGATACGTCCTGGCCGACCTCTCGCAGAACACTTTCGTGCTTTCCGATTTCGCACGGCACATACTCGGCACAGAGGAGCATGAAATAGATACCGACCGGCTGGTCGAACTGGTCACTCCCGAAGACCGCGAACGCATCCGGACCGGATTGGCCATCCTTTCGTCATACGGTATCTTCGATTCGAATTTCCGCATCGAAAAAGAGGGCGCCAAAGTCAACGTGCGCATGAAATTCGACGGGATCGAATACAACACGCCCGGCAACCACCGCGTATCGTACGGCTTCATCCGCCTTTTGACGCGCCACGCCGACTCGCCGTCCAGCTGGGAGATCATCAACTCGCAGTTCCGCGAACTGGAGTACTGGCAAACCAGCGTCCCCCAGTCGCTGATGATGATGCTCGACAACAAAAGCTACACCGAGGTGGTTTCCGAAATGCTGCGCTCGCTGATCGAACGCTTCGGGGCCGACAAGGCATGCTTCTTCGAATTCGACTGGAAAGCCGGCACCCAGACCTGCCTGTGCGAATTGTTGCAGGACGGCGTCCGGACCGAGAGCGAACACCCGGCCGAAATGAGCGCGGGGCACTTCCCCTGGCTCAACAAACAATTCAACAACCGCAAAGCGGCCGTGGTCAACAACATCGACGACCTGCCGGAAGAGGCGGCCACCGAACGCGCGACGTTCGCCGCCCAGGGCATCCGCTCGGTGATGGTCGTGCCGATGTTCAACCAACAAGGCGTGTGGGGGCATATCGGGCTGGCCTACATCGGACGCGAGCACCATTGGACAGGCATAGAAACCGGATGGTTCACCGCCATCTCGAACCTCGCTTCGATCTGCCTGGAACTGCACTATTCCAATAAAGAGGTGCGCCGCGAGAGGCAACACCTCCGCTACCTGCAAAAAAACATGCCGGTGGGACTGGAGGTTTACGACCGCGAAGGCCTCCTGATCGACGAGAACAACGCCGCCTTGCGCCTGATCGGCTTCAAGAGCCGCGAGGAGATGCTCGCCATGAAGATCAACCTCTTCGAGAACACCTTCATCCCCCGGGAAAAGCGCGATGCGCTCCGGCGCGGCGAAACGATCCGCTGCGACATATACCTCGAGGAAACGCCTTTCTCGAAACCGTTCTTCAGCAATGCCGACAGCGACCACAAGTACCTCAACCTCACGGCAAGCGCCCTGCTGGACGACAAACAGCAGGTGATCAACTACCTGACGATCCTCACGGACCACACCGAAATGCAAAGCGCCTACCTGCGCCTGCAGGAGTTCGAGAACATGTTCTGCATGATCTCCGAATTTTCGGAGATCGGGTTCGTGCTCGCCGACATACTCAACCCCGGGCAGGGATTCTATGCGACCGACCAATGGCTGCGCAACCTCAACATCACGCGTGAGCACCTGCTCACCGCATCGGGCATCGTCCCCGACACGATCCACCCCAAGGATGCCGCCAAACTGGGCGAGTTCCTCGACAATGCCATCCACGATACCTCCGCCCGGCAGCAGGAGGTGGAGATCCGCGTGCGCAACAGCGACGGGACGACCCGGTGGCTGCGGTGGTGCATCATGGTGGTCGAACGCGACCCGGCAGCCAACAAGGTGCGGGTCTTCGGGGTGAACCTCGACATCACGGCGATGAAAGAGGTGGAAAGCGCGCTGACCGAAGCCAAGAATTTCGCCGAAGAGTCCGACAAGCTTAAATCGGACTTCCTGTCGAACATGAGCCACGAGATACGCACCCCGCTCAACGCCGTGGTGGGATTCTCCACGATGCTGGCCGAGGCCAACGACCGCAGCGACCTGAATGAATACGCCTCGATCATCGCCAAAAACAACAAATTGCTGCTGGATATGTTTTCGGACGTGATCGAGCTTTCAAAACTCGAAGCCGGGATCGTCGACATCGAATTCGCCGAAACCAACGCCAAACGTATCTGCGCCGAAGTGATACAGATCCACTCCTACAAACTGCAACCCGGCGTGGAATTGCGTTTCGACCCCTCGCTGCCCGACCACAACTTCGTGTGCGACCGTATGCGGGTCATGCAGGTGCTGGGCAACCTGCTCTCCAACGCCATGAAATTCACCGCCAAAGGATTTATAGAACTCAGCTACGCCATCGAAGAGGCGGGTACCGACTCGTACATCGAGTTCCGGGTGCGCGACACGGGCAAAGGCATGACCCCCGAACAGGCAGCCATGTGTTTCGAACGCTTCAACAAGGCAGACAACTTCATGCAAGGGCTCGGGCTGGGTTTGTATATCAGCAAGATGCTGGCCAACAGGCTCGGGGGACGGATCCTGGTGGAATCCCGTCCGGACGAAGGGTCGTGTTTCCGCCTGCAGCTGCCCGTCCTTGCTTCGGCCCGGAACAAGCAGCTGGACGAGTACCTGCGCGTATCGACCCGCGACGGGCGCCAGCCGGTGATCCTCGTGGCTGAGGACATGAAAATCAACTACATGCTGATTTCCAAGCTACTGGGCACCTACTACAAGATCATTATCGCCGAAAACGGCGAAGACGCCGTGCGCCTGCACGAGGAGTGCAGTCCGGACCTGATCCTGATGGACCTGAAGATGCCGCGCATGGACGGGCTGCAGGCCACGCGCATCATCCGCAGCAAGGACACCGCCACGCCCATCGTGGCCATCACGGCCTTCGCGTTCGACTTCGACCGCCGCAAAGCCCTCGATGCCGGATGCAACTACATGATCACAAAACCGATCGATCCCACGCAGATCTGCAAGATCATCCGCAAGTTCATCCTCGACGGCAAGTACGAACCCAAAACCAAACGCCGCTGACCGCCGCCCGGTACACGTGCTGCATAAAACCCGGGCGCAGGAACCGGATCTGCCGGAAATTCATATCTTTGCCGGCAAAACGCCGCCACCAGGATGCCGACCGACCACTTATTCCAGGAATTTATCGCAGGGGACGGGGAATCATTCCGCCGGTTGCATGAGCGGTATGCGCCCCGCCTGAGGTATTTCGCCCGGCGGTATATGGGCGACTCGCCCGCGGTGGAAGACATCCTGCAGGACGCTTTCGTGTCGCTGTGGGAAAAACGGGCTTCGGTGCGCGACGAACCCTCGATGCGCGGATTTCTCTATACGGGCGTGCGGAACCGCTGCCTGAACGCCCTGAGGCGCGAAAAAATACGCACGGCGCATGCCCCCGCCCCGGACGCCGGTTCGCATGAAGATTTCCTCGAAAAAGTGATCGAAACGGAGTTCTTCGATATGCTGTTCGCCCTCGTGGGCGAGCTCCCTCCCGCCGGACAGCAGGTCTACCGCTACAGCCTCGAAGGCAAACGCAACGAAGAGATCGCCGGGATCCTCGGCATTTCGGTCAATACGGTCAAAAAATACAAAGTCAACGCCAACCACTACCTGCGCGGCCGCGTCAAAGAGATGACGCTGCTGTTGGCGGCGCTGTGAGTGCATTCCGCCCGGCGAAACGGTCCGGCATTCGGCGCCGGTCCCCGCAGCCGCGGGACGGCATATCCGTGTCCGCGGCAGCGTAGGGGATGTGTGATGGATGATCGCCGTAAACGGCGGGTATTTAACCCCTGAGAAACTAAAACCTCCTTGATCTAAAGCACATGGATTCAATAGGGGCGTTTCCCTTCCCGCGTCGACGCGCTGAAGGGGGAGGGACGGCGATGGAACATACGACAGGGAAAGCCGCTCCCGGGATAAAAATCGACAGGAGCCAAAGCTACTGCGATAAAATTGCAGGGGTTTAGCCATCATTTGGGAACATAAACCCACAAAAATCACTTTTTTCCCTGCACCGCTATATCCCAAACCGGAGTTCGTGTGTTACAATGTCAAAACACACCGATATGGACACCGAATACGGACGCAGGATCGCCGCATTGCTCATCCGCGAACAGCAGGGCGGACTCACTCCCGGACAGCAACAGGAACTGGACCGATGGCGCGCCTGCTCACAGGCCCGCACACGCCTCTCGCAACGCATCGGCGACCCGCAGTATGTCGACGTGGGGCTGCGCGGCAGGGCGGCCGCCGCCAATACCGACGCCACGCGATGGGAAGCCATCCTGCACCGCATCGCCGCACGCCGGCAGGTGCGCCGCCTGCGGTTGTGGGCGGCCGGAGGGGCCGCGGCTGCCGCAGTGGCCGCAGGTGCGGTGCTGCTCGCGCCCCGGACGGCGCAGGATGTCCCCATAGCGCGACAAACCGTACAGCCCGGCTCACCGCGGGCTGTACTCTGCATGGACGACGGCAGCCGCGTCGAGCTGGACGGCCGGGGGACGGTCGACCTGGGCGCGGGCGTCACCGCAGCGGACGGGACCCTCGAATACGCCGCCGGGCAAGCCGCGTCCGGAACCCGCTACCATACGCTGATCGTGCCCCGCGGAGGCATCCACACCCTGCACCTGGCGGACGGCACGGTCGTTACGCTCAACGCAGGCAGCCAACTGCGCTACCCGGTGGCTTTCGCAGGCGGCACGCGCGGGGTGGAACTGCAGGGCGAGGCGTTCTTCGAAGTGTCGGCCGACCGGTCGAAGCCCTTTGTGGTGACCGCCTCGGGAATGCAGGTACGGGTGACGGGGACCGCGTTCAACGTCGACGCCTACAACCCGGCGACAGTGCGCACGGTACTGGTCGAAGGACGCGTATCGGTGACCGAACCCATCGGCGGACGCCAGTGGCCGCTCATGCCTTCCCAGGCCGCCGTATGCGACCTGGCGACCGGCGAAACCACGATCACCCACGTCGATACCCGCCAATACACCGCCTGGAAAGAAGGTGATTTCGTCTTCCGCAACCAGCCGATCGATGCGGTCGTGGAATCGCTCGCGCGCTGGTACGACGTGCAGGTGGCGGTCAGCGACCCGGCGATCGGCCGGATGCGCGTCACGGCCGACATCAGCCGCAACCGCGAACTGACCGAAGTGCTCGACGCGATCACCGGCAGCAGCGGCATCCGGTACAAGCTCGCCGACGGCACGGTAACCCTCTACGAATAAACTTAACCATGACACATAGATCACCCCGTTTATTTTCCGCCCCGCAGCCGGCGGAGGGCCGACCGAAGCCGCAGGCGAGGAATGACCGGCCCTTCGCCGGAGGCGGCCGCGGGCCGACGATTTTACAGGACAAAACCGAAGGGACCGGATTTCAGCCCTACGGTATCGAATCGGGACGGATATGCCGAATGCAACCGGCCTGACCCCGAAAAAAATACCGGGAAGCGCGGCAACGCTCCCCGGATGCGACCCGGAAGCAGGCGGCGGGACACAATATCCGCCTGCACAACGAGTATC
>JAVBNK010000067.1:0-6020 GCA_031551595.1 Rikenellaceae bacterium
TACGGCATCTCGGCCTTCGGGCTCGCGCAACGCCTGGGCATCCCGCGCGGCGAGGCGGCCAAAATCATCGAAGATTACTTCCGGGCGTATCCCAAGGTGAAGCAATATATGGACGGCGTGATCGCCCGGGCCCATGCGGACGGCTATGTGACCACGATCTTCGGCCGCCGCAGGCCGCTTCCCGATATCCGCTCGTCGAACGCCAACGTGCGTGCCTCTGCCGAGCGAAACGCCATCAACGCCCCGTTGCAGGGCAGTGCGGCGGACATCATCAAGCGTGCGATGATCGTGGCGCATGACGAACTGAAGCGCCGGGGGTTGCGTTCGCGGATGATCCTGCAGGTGCATGACGAACTGGTGGTGGATATGTACCGGCCCGAGGCCGGAGAGGTGACGCGGCTGATCGCCGATGCGATGGAGCATGCCGCCTCGCTGCATGTGACGCTCACGGTCGACACCGGCATAGGGCCCAACTGGCTGGAGGCGCATTGATCCGATGCCACGGAACTATTCGTTCCGTGGCTTGCGGTATCGCTGCTGTTTAACGTGAGTTTCGGATACGGAATCAGGGTTAAGTTGCAGTAATTTATATTTTTGTTTTGTAATTTTTTATCCGGAACCCTCGTTGACGGCTTTTGGGGAAGCCGCTTTGGTGCTGACGCCCCCACCCAAACCCTTTCTTTCTTAGGGGAGAGTTTGCAAACGGACTTACGGTCCGTTTCCCTGATGGACTGCGAGTTTTTTTATGCGAAACCTACGTTATTTACATCCCGCGGCTGTGTGTGGGGAACAGAGATTCCGAGCCGCTGGATCCGGCGATCGTCCCGGACGATCGCCGTCGAGCAACCAATGGAAGACCATTATGAGAATACTGATACAGCGTGTACGGAGGGCGTCGGTCACGATCGGCGGGACGGAATATTCGCAGATTGGCCCGGGGATGCTCATCCTGCTGGGCATCGAGGCCGCCGACACGGATGGAGATATCGAATGGCTGGTGCAGAAGGCGTTGAAACTGCGCATTTTCGACGATGAAGCCGGTGTGATGAACCTCGACGTGCGGCAGGCAGGGGGCGGTGTGATGGTGGTCAGCCAGTTCACGCTCCACGCCTCGACCCGCAAGGGCAACCGCCCGTCGTATACCAGGGCTGCGCCGCCCGAGGTGGCGATACCCCTGTATGAGCGCTTTGTGGAGCGTATGCGTGGGGAGATGGAGGGCCGGGTGGCTACGGGATCGTTCGGGGCGATGATGGATGTGGCGCTGGTCAACGACGGGCCGGTGACCATCTGGATGGATTCGAAAACGAGGGAGTGATCACGTATTTTGCATGGGGTTATATCGTATTGACGCCCTTTCCCATTTCCGGGCTGCGGAGCGGCCCGCATCCCCGTCCGAAGCCGCATAGCGGTTCGTGGAGTCATGTGGGAATGGAAATTATTTCATAAGCCGGGGCCGGGTATGGACGATCTGTCTGCGGACTGTCTGCAGGCCGTGCGGAAGTATCCGGCGGCACTACCTTATAATAATCGTTCTGACGACCTCCATTCCCACCGCGCGGTTGAGGGCGGCGGCCAGGGCGGCCCGGCGCATGAACAGCTCGCTACGCACCACGGACGAGGTGACGTGCACGTGCAGCACCCCGTTGCGCACCTCGATCGAGGCGGTATAAGCCGCAGCCGTGCGTCCCGCTACCGCGGGCCACGCATCGGACACCTTCGCCTCGGCGATCTTGCGGGCGATGCCGGGCGCATCGCGCAGGTAATCGTCCCACAACTCGCCCAGCCGCATCGGTTTGGTGCGCCTCATAATGTCTTTTGTGTGATTTCGCCGTCCACGACCTCGAAAAGCGAATATTCGCGCCCGCCGCGTCCCAGGATGCCTTCGAGACGCAGTTTATTGCAGTCGGTGATGAAGATCTGGCCGAAATCGCCCGCCGTGACCAGGTCGATCAGCCGCTCGACGCGCTGCACGTCGAGTTTGTCGAACAAATCGTCCAGCAGCAGGATCGGATGCTCGTCCGTGGCGCGGTGTACGAGTTGGTACTGGGCTAATTTCAACGCCACGAGGAACGATTTCTGCTGTCCCTGCGAGCCGTATTTTTTCAACGGCAGCCCTCCGATGCGCATGACCAGGTCGTCGCGGTGGACGCCGCACGCAGAGAAGCGGTTGATCCGGTCGCGTTCGCGGTGGGCGGCCAGCAGTTCCGCGAACGGCCCGTCGGCCAGCTCCGAGCGGTAGGAAAGTTCGACCTGCTCGCGGTCGCCCGAGAGGGTGGCGTAATATTCCGCCACCAGGGGGGCCATCTGCGCCACCACCTCGGCGCGTTTTTCATAGACCTGCCGCCCGTGCGCGGCCATCTGCATGTCGAGGATGTCGAGCATCTCGTCCGGGCAGGAGAATTCCTTGAGCAGCCGGTTGCGCTGCGAGAGCACGTTGTTGTACCTTATGATAGCGTCGAGGTAGGGGCGGTCGAGTTGCGAGATGAAACTGTTCATGTAGCGCCGCCGTTCTTCGGCCGCATCGCTCACCAGGAACACGTCGGACGGGAACACCACCACCAGCGGCACCAGCCCCAGGTGGTCCGAGAGGCGTTCATATTCCTTGCCGCCCCGCTTAAGCGCCTTCCCGGAGGAGGGGCTGTACGAGCATACGACCTGCTCCTGCCTGCCCGCGTCGGAGGTGTACAGGCCCTCGGCCATGAAAAAATCGCCGCCGTGGCGCACGCTTTGCACGTCGGTCAGCCCCGTCGCCCCGCGCCCCACGGACAGGTAGTGGAGCGCGTCGAGCACATTGGTCTTTCCGGCGCCGTTGGCGCCCACCAGGCAGTTCACGCCGCTGCAGAACCGCAACTCGGCCGAGGCGATGTTTTTGAAGCCGATAAGGGTCAGGTCCGATAGTTTCATAACCACACAAAGGTATGAAATCGGGGCGAAAAATAAAATTTTGGAGCCAGGGGTTTTGTAATCCGTAAATAAGGTGTATTTTTGCATATTCAAAACAGACCTTAAATTATGGCTAACGTAAAGAAAGACCACCATGTAGATCCCGAAGTGGCGATCGAAACCGCTATCGGCAAGACCGAGAATTTCCTCGAAAAGAATACGAAGGTGTTGACCGGGCTGCTCATCGCAGTGATCGTGATCGTGGGCGGATACTTCGGTTATAAATACCTCTACGCCATTCCGCAGGCCAACAAGGCGGCTGACATGATGTACGTGGCCGAACAGCAGTTCCTGGCCCAGGAGTACCAGCTGGCCCTGGACGGCGACGGCGGCAATGCCGGTTTCCTGGAGATCGTCGACCGCTTCGGCTCGACGCCCCAGGGCAACATGGCGCGCCACTATGCGGGCGTATGCTATATGAAACTCGGCAACGCGGAGGAAGCGATGGCGATGCTCGAAAAATACAAGCCTACGGAAGGCGTGCCCAACGGGATGATCAATGCGCTCAACTACGGTATGCGTGCCGACCTGCTGGTCGAGAAGGATGACTATAAGGGTGCGCTGGAGCTCTACCGCAAGGCGATCGAAGCCGGCGTGAATCCGCTGACGACCCCTTATTTCCTGAAGAAAGCGGGCCTCGTTTGCGAACATCTGGGCGATAAGGCCGCTGCGCTGGAGTGCTATAACCGCATCCGGAACGAATTCGGGTCGAGCCTCGAAGCACGCGACGTGGAAAAGAGCATCGGCCGCGCCGAACAGCTATAGAATTTCCTCCTGAGCCCGCCCCTGCGGCAGGGGTATGGATGATCGGGCCTTACGGCTTGGGGAAAAGCCGTTTGACGTGAAGTGCGGATAAGGTTCACGGGGCGACGGTACGGCACAGGTTAATTTTGCAAGAATCTTTATCCGGAATTCACGTTAAAAATGGCTACAAAACACCGCAAGCTGTCCGAGCAGGCCAGGAGGCTGCCGTCGGCCGACGATATGAAATTCGGGATCGTCGTTTCCGAGTGGAACGAACAGATCACCGAAGGGTTGCTGGCCGGTTGTGTGCGTACGCTGCGTGCCAGCGGTTGCGCCGACCATAATATCCAGATCAAATACGTCCCCGGCTGCTTCGAGTTGCCGCTGGGCGCCCAGTTCTTCGCCGAATATACCGACGTGGACGCCGTAGTCGTCCTCGGGTGCGTGATCCAGGGCGAAACCAGGCATTTCGATTATGTGTGCCAGGGTGTTACGGAAGGCGTTACGCGCCTGGCGATCGATTGGAACATGCCGATCGCTTTCGGCGTGCTGACGACCGACGACCTCCAGCAGGCGCTCGACCGCTCGGGCGGTAAACTCGGCAACAAAGGCGACGAGGCGGCCGAGGCGGCGATCAAAATGGTCAAACTCCAGATGGAGATGGCCGAAGCGGCCACGCCCGACGACCGCAACATGATCAACTGACCAGGGGGACCGGGGCCGGCGTAAGCCGGTCGTGCTGTTTCGCATACGTATCCCGCGCATTCGGAGTGATGCGCGGGATATTTTGTTGTCGTCGGGCAGGGGTATGCCCATCCGGCGAATCGGTCCGAAAGGTAGGGTGGGAAGCGACAGGTTTATTTTCGTCGCCTTTCCGGAAGGCTGACGGGCCCTTTGGGAAATCGTCGCCCGGAAAGTTTGACGGAGAAGGTGCTAAGAAACGGCGCATGCTCAACGTTCCTGGAAGCGGGGGCAGGGCCGAACTTGTTCGGACTATGTCGAGCGACGACGGAACCTCATGGGCGAAGCGAATAACTTCGACCGTCAGACACCATAAGTGACTAAAAAGGGAGGCGCTCGCCGTTTTAGCCTTCGGCGGAGGGCTTTCAGGCGATTTTCCGGGTCCTGGCCTTCTTTTGCCTGCTTTTTCTGCCGGGAGAAAAAGGAAGTCGCCGTCGGGCGAAAAAGGGGACAGGGAAAAATGACTATATTTTTTTGACCGTACCCATAAAACTTTTGCGGTCACGGCTAAAAACCGTACCTTTGCCGGACACTCCCGTGCAATCACAAAAACCGCATATACAATGGATTTCTTAGAACGTATCCGCCAATCCGCCAAGTCGAACCTCAAAACGATCGTGTTGCCCGAGGGTAACGACGAGCGTGTGCTCAAAGCCGCCGAACGCATTATTACCGAGGGGCTGGCGAAAGTCGTCATCCTGGGCGAAGAGGCGAAGGTGCGCGACCTCGCGTCGGAACTTTACCTGGATAACGTGGCCAAAGCCCGTATCATCGATCCGAAGAACCATGCCGACAAGCAGCGTTACATCGACCTGATGTTGCAGATCCGCGCCTCGAAAGGGCTGACGGCCGAACAGGCCGGAAAGCAGATCGAGGATCCGCTGTACCTGGCTGCGCTGATGGTCAAGGCCGGCGATGCCGACGGCGAGGTGGCCGGTGCGGCCAATGCCACGGGCGACGTGCTGCGTCCGGCATTCCAATATGTCAGGACGCTGCCGGGTGTGACGGTGGTGTCGGGCGTGTTTATCATGCTGTTGCAGGACAAGGTGTTCGGCGAGGAGGGTACGATGATCTTTGCCGATTGTGCGGTGCATCCCAACCCCACGGCGAGCGAACTGGCCGAAATCGCAGTGATGACCGGTCGGACGACGCGTGCCATCGCCGGTTTCGAGCCCAGCATCGCCATGCTGAGCTTCTCGACGAAGGGTTCGGCCAAGCATGAGATGGTCGATAAGGTGGTCGAAGCCACTCGGTTGGCGAAGGAGATGGCTCCCGATATGGTGATCGACGGCGAGATGCAGTCCGATGCGGCCATCGTGCCGGGCATCGGTGCGTCGAAAGCCCCGGGCAGTCCGGTGGCAGGAAAGGCCAACGTGCTGATATTCCCGACACTGGAAACAGGAAACATCGCCTATAAACTGGTGCAGCGCCTGGGCCATGCCGAGGCCGTGGGCCCGATCCTGCAGGGGATGGCGGCGCCGATCAATGACCTTTCGCGCGGTTGCTCGGTGGAGGATATCGTCAACCTGGTGGCGATCACCGCCTGCCAGGCTAATGCGAAGTAATTTTTTCGGCCTTGTTTACAAGGCCGT
>JAVBNK010000020.1:0-13311 GCA_031551595.1 Rikenellaceae bacterium
TCTGCCCTTGCTCGCAGCGTCGGTTGGGTTACCCATGCGATGCATGGGTTTCCTCCTCGCGGCCCGGCAAAGTTCGCAAGCGACCTCTGCTCTCGCTCGCAGCGTCGGTTTGGTTACCCATGCGATGCATGGGTTTCCTCCTCGCGGCCCGGCATAGTTCGCAAGCGACCTCTGCTCTCGCTCGCAGCGTCGGTTGCTGCGGGGTTGTTTATTGTGAGTTTCGGATAAGATACCCACGTTTTGATTACAGTTCCGGCAGATCCGCCACCGTGTAGGTGCTGCCGCCGATGAAGATCATGTCCCCGGGCCCGGCCAGGGCGCGTGCGGCCGACAAGGCCTCCCCGACCGTCGGGGAGGTTTGTCCGTGCAGGCCGTACGCCGATGCGGCGGCGGCCAGCGAATGGCGGTCGCGGGCACGGGGGGGCGAAGGCTGCGTGAAAATGTAATATGCCCCTCGCGGAAGCAACGGGAGGATCGAATCCAGGTCCTTATCCCCCACCACACCGATAATGAAATAGAGCCTGCGGTAATCCTGCCGTGCGATCTGGGCGACCACTTCGCGCAGGCCGTGGGCGTTGTGGCCCGTGTCGCAAACCGTGAGCGGATCGTGCCCGAGGATCTGCCAGCGGCCGCGAAGGCCGGTTTGCGTCCGGACATCGCGAAGGCCCCGCCCGATGGGTCCGCACTCCAGCCCCAGCTCCCGGCAGGCAGCCAGCACCGTCAGCACATTATGGCGTTGGTAGTCACCCGGCAGGTCTAATTCGAGGGTGCAGGCGTCGCCGCAGCGGGGCTGTATGGAGAGCCTTTGGCCGTCGGGAAGCGGCTCTGCGGCCGTGACCGCGAAATGGTCGTCCGCAAACACGAGCCGGCTGCCGGCTGCGGCAGCTTTTTCCACAAAAACGGCATCCACGGCAGCGTCGTGAGCGCCGATGACCACCGGCACTCCCGGCTTGACGATCCCCGCCTTTTCGGCGGCGATCTCCGGCAGCGTGGGACCTAATAGATCCGTATGGTCCAGGCCGATATTAGTGATAATGCTCAACCCGGGGGTGACGATGTTCGTGGCGTCGAGCCGTCCGCCCAGGCCCGTTTCGATCACCGCGATATCCACCCCGCTGCGGGCGAACCAGTCGAAGGCCAGCAGCGTGCACATCTCGAAAAAAGTCAGCCCGCTGCTCGTCATCTCTACACGATAGCGCTCCACAAACCCGACGACTTCGCTTTCGGGAATCATCTGCCCGTCGATACGGATGCGTTCGCGGAAATCCTTCAGGTGCGGCGAAGTGAAGAGGCCCGTGCGGTAGCCCGCGGCCTGCAACACCGAGGCAAGCATGTGCGAGGTGGAGCCTTTGCCGTTGGTGCCGGCCACATGCACGGCGCGCAACCCCTTATGCGGATCGCCCAACAGCGCGGCGAAGGAAAGCGTGTTGTCCAGCCCCGGTTTGTAGGCCGACGCGCCCTCGCGCTGGAACACAGGCAGGGCGGTGAACAGAAAATCGAGGGTTTCGGCGTAGGTCATCGTTATTTGAATCTCTAAGGGTTGAATTCCCCGCCGGTTTGGTTACCCATGCGATGCATGGGTTTCCTCCCCGCGGCCCGGTATCGTTCGCAAGCGACCTCTGCCCTCGCTCGCAGCGTCAGTTGCGGCGTTGCCATTATTTACATCCCGCGGCTGCGGGGGCGAAATCAAAGATTTCGGGCCGCGGGATGTAAGCCTGCCTTGCCGGCTTTTCCTGTTTCGCGCCCCGGCCATTCAAACAAGTTTGATGGCGCCCGGGCTTGGCGTCGGTTGGCAGTTGCCGCAGGCAACAGCACCCTTGCACTAATACCCCGTAGCTTCAGTTACCCATACTGTCCATGGGTTTCCTCCCCGTGGCCCGGCATAGTTTGCAAGCGACCCCCCTGCCCTCGCCCGCAGCGTCGGTTGCTGCGGGGTTGTTTAATTTTTTGGGTCCGAAGCCGGCGGAGAGGCAAAACAGGTATGTCGCAGCCCTCCGCGCGGTGCGGCTTCGGGCTGCCGTTTCTGCAAAGCGGAACCGAATGGATGAAAATCAAATTTCAATTTCCGCAGGCTGCCGTGTTGCCCGTTTATCTTATTTTAACGTGAGTTGCGCTTAAGCAACTTATCATTCCATTTGCAAACGGCCTGGGAGGTCGTTTGCAAACCCGCCCTTATCAAGGTGCGGGTAGGGGTGGGGTTTTTAGGACAAATGCGGCTTCGAAACAGGCCGTTAACGCGAGGGGTGCTTAAGGAGTCGCGAATTTGATACGGATAAACAAAAACAGGACACGATTCCTTAAGCGCAACTCACGTTATTTATGCGGAAAGAGGGGCACTCCTTCCCGCGCCATGACTTTGTCCGAGTTCCATTCGCCGCCGGCTTCGGGGTAAACCACCGGGCGGGCCGTTTCCAGTGCTTTAAGCCGCAGGTAGGCCTCATAGAGGTTGATCCCGTTGGCCGAATTTTCCGCGATGGAGAACATGACCACGGAAGGATGGATCTTGGCGGTGTGGTACATGGCCAGCACGCGTTCCACGAACGCCGCCTCTGACGCGGGGTCGTTCGTGGGGTTGGCGCCCACGGTTCGTGCGTCGCCTGCGGCGTGGGTGTCGATGTCGGCCTGTGCGCAGACCAGCATTCCCGTGCGGTCGCACGCGGCATAGAACGCCTCGGGGGCGGGATGGTGGAGCCGCACGATGTTCACGCCCCGGCCGCGCAGGTCGGCGAGCTGTTTTTCGATGTCGGCGGCCGTGGGATCCATGCGTGCGAGGCTGAGGTCGACGGCCCGTCCGTTGAGGGTGAGCCTGCCGCCGTCATTGGCCACGCTCCGGAACCCGACCTGCGTCGCCACGTATTCCGTGAAGCGTCCTTCGTGCTGGAGTTTGACTACCAGGGTGTAGAGTTGCGGGTTTTCCGGCTCCCAGGGCCTTGCGGCTTCGAGCAGGGCGTAGAACCGCACGGTGTCCTCGCCGCGCAGTTTGAACGTTTCGTCGCGGTGGTCCGTGGCGACCACTTGCCCGGCCGGCGAGCGGAGTTCATAGAATACCCGGACGGTTTTTTCGTTCAGCAGGTGGCTTTTGACGACCACCCCGAGGTTGAACAGCCCGTTGCCGTTCTCGAACCCGGCGTCGACGGCCAGGTCGCGTACCCGGATGCGGGGCTCGGCGATCACGCATATTCCTTCGGGCTTTCCGGTACCGCGTTGCACACGGTACTCCAGGGCCCCCGGGCTATCGGCTACGGCGATCGAGAGGATATTCCGGCCCTCTTTGGCGATGGCGGTGATGTCGAACTCGGCGGGTACGGCATATTGCGCCGATTCGCCTGCGGCCTGTCCGTTCACCGACACGGTGTAAGGTGAGCCGAACGACGGCACGCGCAGGAAAATTTGCCGGTCGTTCCATTTGAAGGGCACGACGAATTCGGCCGACCACCGGTCGTCGTCCAGGGTCCACTGGGTATCGGGCAGGTTGATGTACTGCGACTGTGCGGGGTCGGTTTTGACGGCGGCCTCGGCCGAGTGCGCGGGCACGAGCGGCGTGCGGGGCAATTCGGCGGCGGGTTGCGCTGTGGCGGTCGCCGCCGCCAGCAGCACGATGGGCAGGATCGGTTTCATTCGGTGATGCAGGTAAGGTTCGACAGGGCGACGGTGGCCAGGTTGACGATCGTACGCATGGAAGAGGTTTCGGCCAGCAGGTGGATGTTGGCCGGCAGCCCGAGCAGGATCGGCCCGGTGATCTCGGCGCCGCCGAGGCGTTCCACCATTTTGTAGGAGATGTTGGCCGAGGCCAGATTGGGGAATATGAAGGTGTTGGCCGGCCGATCGCCGAGTTTGTTGAAAGGATAGTTTTCGGCCCTTGCCACGGGGTCGAGCGCCTGGTCGGCCTTCATTTCGCCGTCGACCAGCAGGGCGGGATGTTCCGCATGGAGGATCTCGACCGCGGCGGCCACTTTGGTGGCTTCGGGCTCTGTGTCGGTGCCGAAATTCGAGTTGGAGAGCATGGCGATGACGGGTTCCTTGCCGAAGCAGCGCACGGTCTGCGCAGCCATCAGGGTGATGTCCGCCAGTTCACGCGCCGAGGGCGAGGTGTTGACGGCGATATCGGCGAAGAACATGGGCCCGCGCTTGGTCGACACGATGGCCATCGAGGCGAGCGTGCCTCCGCCCGGGGCGAAGATCTGCCGCACCGGCCCGAGGTCCTGGGTGTAGCGGCGGCTGTACCCGAGCAGCGAGGTGTCGGCGTCGCCCTCGGCGATCATCATCGGCACGAACCAGTTGCGCTGGGTCATGTATTTGCGTGCCTCGTTCAGGCTGATCCCTTTGCGGCTGAGGCGGTTGTATAGCGCGCGGGCGTATTGTTCCCGTTTTGGGGCCATGTCGTCGCTGCGGAAATCGGCGATCTCGATCCCCGTCAGGTCGATGCTGTTTTCCGAGGCGATGGCCTCGATGCGCTGGCGGTTGCCGACGATGATCGGGTAGGCGAGTTGCTGGTCGCGCAGCAGCGCGGCGGCCTGCACCCACCGGGCGTTCGACCCTTCGCTGAGCACGATGCGCCTGCGCGGCGAGTTGACCACTTTGGTGCGTATCGCACGCAGGAGTTTATCGCCGCGTCCCATCCGTTTTTCGAGTTCGAAGCGGTAGGCGTCCCAATCCTCGATCGTGCGTCGTGCCACGCCGGAGTCGATCGCGGCGCGCGCCACGGCCACCGAAATGGTCGATATAAGCCTGGGATCTAGTGGTTTGGGGATGAGGTACTGGCGGCCGAAGGTGATCTTCTCGCCGTTGTAGGCCGCCTTGACGATATCGGGCACGGGTTCTTTAGCCAGGGCGGCCAGGGCACATGCGGCGGCCATCTTCATCTCCTCGTTGATGGCGGAGGCCCTTACGTCCAGCGCCCCGCGGACGATGTAGGGGAAGCCCAGCACGTTGTTGACCTGGTTGGGATAGTCCGACCGTCCGGTGGCGAAGATGATGTCGGGGCGCGAAGCCATGGCCTCGTCGTACGATATTTCGGGGTTGGGGTTGGCCAGCGCGAAGACGATAGGGTCGGCGGCCATCGAGCGCACCATCTCCTGCGAGAGCGTGTCGGCCACGGAAAGTCCCAGGAAAAGGTCCGCACCGGTGACGGCCTCGGCCAGGGTGGTGATATTGCGTTCGGTGGCGAATTCGCGTTTGCTGGCGTTCAGGTCGCTTCGGTGGATGCTGATGACGCCCTTGCTGTCGCACATCACCATGTTTTCGCGCCGCACGCCGAGCCGCTGGTAGAGTTTCGAGCAGGAAATGGCCGCCGCCCCCGCGCCGCTGACCACGACCCTGATCCGGTCGATCTGCTTGCCGGTGATCTCCAGGGCGTTGAGCATGGCGGCGGCGGAGATGATGGCCGTGCCGTGCTGGTCGTCGTGCATGACGGGGATCTGCAGCTCGTGTTTGAGCCGCTCCTCGATCTCGAAGCATTCGGGGGCTTTGATGTCTTCGAGGTTGATGCCCCCGAATGTCGGGGCGATGTTCTTGACGGTTGCCACGAAGGCGTCGACGTTCTTGGCGTCCACCTCGATGTCGAACACGTCGATGTCGGCGAACGTTTTGAACAGCAGTCCCTTGCCTTCCATGACGGGTTTGCCGGCCATGGCGCCGATATCGCCCAGTCCGAGCACCGCCGTCCCGTTCGAGATGACGGCCACGAGGTTTCCTTTGGCGGTATATTTATAGGCGTCCTCCGGGTTTTTCTCGATTTCGAGGCAGGGTTCGGCCACGCCGGGCGAGTAGGCCAGGGCCAGGTCGTCCTGCGAGCTGTAGGGTTTGGTGGGTACGACCTCGATTTTACCGGGCCGTCCTTCGGCGTGGTATTTAAGTGCGGCTTCGCGCCTGTTTTTCGGAATATTTCCCATAGTTTACTTAATATTCGTTAGGCTGCAGGGACGTTCCGGCATGGTCCGAACAAGTTTGGTTCCGCGTCCGGTTTTCCCTATATTTGCGGGGGAAAAGAATTTGGTGTAAAGTTAGGGATTTTTTAGAAACTGTTTGAATTTTATTCGTCAAATAAGATTGCATGCGGTTTCGTGATGATCTTTCAGCGCCGTCCGGGGCGCACGGCGATATCCCGTGCAACGACGGTGCCATTAAAAATGGGGTGTGAAAGGGCCCCGGGGATTTTGGACGAATAATTTTAAAAGTGGTTTTTCGCACAATGACGGATTTTCCGAAGCTTAATTTGCCTGGGTGCCGCCTGCGCTTTTCGGTGCGCGGGGGGCGCGACCACGTATGGGATCCGTTGCGGGGCCGTTGGCTGGTCTGCACGCCCGAGGAATGGGTTCGCCGGCATGTGATCGGCTGGCTCACGGGCGAGCGCGGCGTGCCGGCGCAGCTTGTCGTGCAGGAATATCCGGTGTGCATCTGCGGGATGCCCCAGCGTGCCGATATCGTGGTGATGGGCGGGGATATGCGGCCGTTGCTGCTGGTGGAATGCAAGTCGGCCGGCGTGGCGCCCGATGAGGAAGCCTGCCGGCAGGCCTTCCGTTATAACGACGTGGTCGGGGCGCGGTGGGTGATGGTCACGAACGGCCTGGAACACCGTTTTTTCGAGTTTGACGACGAGGGCTGCCGTCCTTGCGTCGCCCCCGAACTGGCATAAATCTTTCGGCCGGCCCCGGGTACGGGGGGCGGGATTGCGCCGGCCTCACAGGCCGCTCGACCCGGAGTAACCCGGAATTTTATCCCGAGTTGCGTTATTTGACCGGGTTGATCAGCTGGAGCATGTATTCGTCCTGCCAGTCGGAGGTGGTTTTGATCCACTCTTTCTTGATGCCGACCACGGTGAATCCTTTGCCTTTGAAAAGCGAGAGGCTGGGGATATTGTAGGCCGGGATGTTGCAGTATATCTGGTTGAGCCCAAGCACGTCGAAGCAATACCGGATCAGCACGGACAGCGCGTTCGAGGCATATCCCTGCCGTTTATCCGCTGTTTCGTAGATGAGGATCCCGACGCCTGCGCGGCGGTTGTAGGGGTCGATGTCGAACAGGTCGATGGCCCCGACAGGACGGGTATTGGCCTTGGTTTCGATGATCAGCCGGAGTTGCCCCGTTTCGTAGATGTTCTGGCGCTGGCTTTCGATGAACTGGCGCAGGATATATTTCGAGAAAGGCGCGATGGTATTGCTGACTTTCCAGACGTTCGAGTCGTTTTCCCACTTGTAAAGGATATCCACGTCCTCGGGTTCGAGGGCCCGCAGGCGGATGGTTTCGTTTTCGAGGATCTGCTGGTCGTGCATGGCTAAAGTCCGATGATGTGGTTTCTGATGAGCATTGCGGTGCCGGCGGCCCCGCCTTTGTCGTCGATGTGTGCGGTGCGGAACAGAGTGTCATTGAACACCAGCCCGAGGGAGTATCTGTTGGCCGAGGATTTCAGGGGCAGCATCAGCGTTTCGCCCGCCGCGGCGAGGTGTCCTCCGATGACGACCGCTTCGGGGTTGAAGATGTTGATCAGCAGTGCGATGCTTTTGCCGATCTTTTCGCCTGCGGCGGCGATCAGTTCGATCGAAAGGGTGTCGTCCTTTTTTGCAGCGTCGATGATGTCGTAGATATGGACGGCGCCCTGGGTTTCGACTTTTTCGCGCAAGGATGAATTGACCCCGTTTCGGACGGCTTCAACCAACTGCGATTCGATGGCCGAACCGGACACCTCGGTTTCGAGGCATCCTTTTTTGCCGCACGTGCAGATGATCTCGTTGTCGAAGAAGGGCGTATGGCCGAATTCCCCGGCGAATCCCGATTTCCCGTAGTAGAGCTTCCCGTCAGCGACGATGCCGATGGCCAGTCCGCCGCGGCCGAGGTGCATGTAGATGATGTTTTTTTCCTGGCGGGCGGTGTCTGAGAAATATTCTGCGTAGCACCGCGCGCGGGTGTCGTTTTCGAGCAGGGCCTGTATGCCGGTGCGTGCGCCGATGATCGCGGCGAGCGATTCGGTGCGGTCGGTGAAGTATTTGTAACTGCGTCCCGTGTTGGGGTTTACGCGCCCGGCGATGCATACGCCCAGGCCGAGGATCTTGCCGCGGTCCACGCCGCACGCGCCGAGAAAGCCGTCGATCCCCGTACAGATCTCTTCGAGCGACTGCGGGGTGTCGCGCAGCTCGAACGCGGGGTTGTGCCGGTGCGCGATGAGGTTGTTTTTGAGGTCTGTGACGACCATGTGCATCCCGTCGCGGCAGATGTCCGCGCCGGCGAAGTAGATGGCCGACTCGGCCAGCCCGAAGGTGTTGGGGCGCCGTCCGCCGGGGGTTTCGACCTTTCCGTTTTCGGCGACGAGGTTTTCCGCGGCAAGTTCGGCGACGAGTTTGGTGATGGTGGGGATGCTGATGCTGAGCTGCCTGGCGAGCTCGGCGAGGGTGACGTACCCGTTGACAGCCATATAAGCGACGATACTGCGCTTGATCAGGTTGTTCTTATGGGATATTCCTTTCAGGTTGTGTTCTTCGTCGGGGACGAAAAACTCTTTGAGGGACGCCATCCGGATTTTTTTAATACCCTGCAAAAATAATCATATTTTGATAAATGGTGTAATATTTTCTAAAAATTTTTATAAAATTTCAAATTTATTTTAAAATAACAGGTGTTTTTGATGCATTTGTTTGTTTGTGGAAAGGATTTACATTTGTGGATATTAATCCGATAAGCTATGAAAAAGTGGTTGCTGCTTGCGCTCTTTTCCGGGGGATTGTTTTCTTGCGGGGATAAAGAGCGTGGACCGTTCGCCGAAAAGACGATCGTCTATAATGGCGATGCTTATGATATTACGTTTGCCGCGCAGGATTATCGCGGGGGGAGCATGCCCTTTATTGACTTGGTTTTGGAATTTCCGGGAGGGTCGGTGGATATTGATCTTGCCGTGACGGCCGGCCGGACCAGGCTTGTCGCCGGGACCTACGATCTTGCCAATGCCTTGCGGGCGCGTGTGCGCCGGAACGTCGATGGATATACTGTTTCGGATTATTTGCAGGGCACGCTTAAGGTCGTGATTTCGGGGGGGGGTATGTACACGCTTGCACTCGACGCCACCGGTTATGACGGCAGTGAGGTCAGTGTTACTTATTTCGGCGTGCTTCGCAGCAGCGACCAGCAGGGCATCGTTAGGCCCATAATGATCCCGGGTATTTATTCCGTTTATAGTTACGGCCCTGCGCCGGGAAGCGTTCCCGATGGGCTGAATGCCGTTGAGGTCGGTCTTATTAATATGCTCTCCGGGGGAAATTTAGGTGCCGATACCTACTTTTTCTTCATCGTCGATGAGCCGAACGAAATAGTTCCTGCGGGGACATATAGTTATAGCCCGGATAACGAGCGAAATACTTTCCGTTCCCCGCTCGGCACCTACCATTCGGGGACAGCCGAAGTGAAGGCGGACGGGTCGATGCTGATTACGTATAAGTCTTCCTCTTCTGCCGGGACGAGCGTCATGAAGGTTTTCCCAAAGAGGAATTAAGTTGCTCCAAAATACAAAAGCCGCCCTTTTCCGGGGCGGCTTTTCGTATGCGGTAAAGCGGGCTAAAGTTCCGCTTTGGAGGTGGCGTTGGCTTCGCGGTTGATCTTTTTGATCAGGCCTTGCAGGACGTTGCCCGGGCCGAGTTCGGTGAAGTCCGTGGCGCCGTCCGCGCACATGTTCTGCACGGTCTGCGTCCAGCGTACGGGGGCGGTGAGCTGTGCGATCAGGTTGGCCTTGATTTGTTCGGGATCGGTATAGGGTTTGGCGTCCACGTTCTGGTAGACGGGACATACGGGCGCCTTGAACGGGGCGGCCTGGATGGCGGCTTCGAGTTCCACGCGCGCAGGCTCCATGAGCGGCGAGTGGAACGCTCCGCCTACGCTCAGTTTCAGGGCGCGTTTCGCACCTGCGGCCAATAATGCTTCGCATGCTTTGTCGATGCCTTCGATCGAACCGGAGATCACGAGCTGCCCGGGGCAGTTGTAGTTGGCCGGTACGACCACTTCGGGGATCGAGGCGCAGATCTCTTCAACTTTGGCGTCGTCCAGGCCGAGCACGGCAGCCATCGTGGAGGGCTGCATTTCGCACGCCTTCTGCATGGCTTGCGCACGGGCTGAAACCAACCGCAGGCCGTCTTCGAAGCTCAGTGCTCCGGCAGCCACCAGGGCGCTGAATTCGCCCAGGGAGTGTCCTGCGACCATATCGGGGTTGAACTCCGCTCCGAGCGATTTGGCGAGCGCCACGGAGTGTATGAAGATGGCGGGTTGGGTGACTTTGGTTTGGGTGAGTTCTTCCTGGGTGCCTTCGAACATGATCTTTTTGATGTCGAAGCCGAGGATCTCGTTGGCTTTGTCGAACATGGCGCGTGCTTCGGGCACGTTGTCGCAGAGGGGTTTGCCCATTCCGGGGAATTGGGCGCCCTGACCGGGGAATACGAATGCTTTCATACGGTTATACGGTTTATTCCCGGGCAAAAGTACGCAAAATTTCCTCACCTGCCCCCGCGGGTGATTAAATGTTGATAAAAGGTGGGCGGGGGATGCTGCGTAATTGCGGGAAAATGGTTAGATTTGCACGTTTTATAAGCGCATGGGATCGATACTGTACTACATTCTGGCATTAGTTTTTACGGTCACTTATTTTGTGGTCTTTACGGTCGTTTTCGCACTGACGGTCGCCTTCGACCGCGAACGCGTGGTGATGCATTACGCATCGGTCGTCTGGGCGCGGGGCATCTTCGGCCTGAACCTGCGGTGGCGGGTGCGCGTCGAGGGCCGCGGGAATGTGGAGAGGGGCAGGGCGTACGTGGTGGTGAACAACCACCAGTCGATGCTCGATATCCCGCTGATGTACGTGCTTCCGCTGACGTTCAAATGGGTGGCCAAGAAAGAGGTGCTCGACTGGCCGCTGTTCGGGCTGGTGATGCGTATGCACGGCGACATCGCCATTGAACGGGGCACGGGGGCCGCGGCGCGGAAGATGGCTTCGCGCGGCAGGAAGCATTTGCAGGCCGGTACGTCGGTGATCGTCTTCCCGGAAGGCACGCGTTCGCGCGACGGCCGTGTGGGGCGTTTCCGCGAGGGGGCGTTCATGCTGGCCAAGGCCGCGGAGGTGGACGTATTGCCTTGTGCGATCGAGGGCTCGTCCGATTTTACGGACGGATGGAGGGTGCGGATGCCGCACACTTTTACCGTAAGGATACTGCCGCCGATCCGCTCCGAAGGGCGCACGACGCACGAGTTGGCGGAGTTGGCCCATGAGGCTATATTAAAAGAACATAAGGAATTAAGACCCGATCTATACTGAGAGTCTGTTTGAAGTTTCTCAATCTCGTTCTTTAAGGCTGTTTCGGTTTCTGTTTAACTCGCTCTTTCGTTAAATAGTTCCACGATTCGCCTCAAAATCGGGTTAAGCGGAAATCGAACTGTTTCTTAAATAGCTTCGGTAAGGAAAATTAAACGGACTCTGATGACAGACGCAGCGAATTATACCGACGACCACATCCGGACCCTGGACTGGAAGGAGCATATCCGCCGGCGGCCGGGGATGTACATCGGCAAGCTGGGCGACGGGGGCTCGTCCGACGACGGCATCTATATCCTGATCAAGGAGGTGCTCGATAACTCGATCGACGAGTATATGATGGGCTTCGGCAAGCAGATTGAAGTGACGGTCGCCGGGGGCACGGTGACGGTGCGCGACTACGGCCGCGGCATCCCGCTGGGCAAACTCGCCGAGGTGGCCAGCAAGATGAATACGGGCGCCAAGTACGACTCGAAGGCTTTCAAAAAGTCGGTCGGCCTGAACGGCGTGGGTATCAAGGCGGTGAATGCGCTGTCGAGCGACTTTAGGATCCGGAGCGTGCGCGACGGCGAGGCCCGCACGGTGTGTTTCGCGGCGGGGGAGGAGCTTTCGGATACGAGCGAGAAGGGCGTCCCGGACAAGAACGGCACGTCGATCGTGTTCCATGCCGACGAGTCGGTTTTCGGCGAGTATGCCTACCAGATGGAGTACGTCGAGGCGATGGTGCGCAACTACACCTACCTCAATGCGGGCCTGGTGATCAAGCTCAACGGCACGCCTTTCGTGTCGAAGAACGGGCTGCTCGACCTGCTGAACGAGAACATTTCGGAAGACCCCCTTTATCAGCCGATTCACTTATCCGGAGAGGACATCGAGGTGGCGATCACCCACGGCACGGGCTACGGCGAAACCTATTTTTCGTTCGTCAACGGCCAGAACACCACGCAGGGCGGTACGCACCAGGCGGCCTTCCGCGAGGCGATCGCCAAGACGATCAAGGAGTTCTACCGCAAGGATTACGACCCGTCGGACGTGCGCACGAGCATTATTGCAGCGATCAGCGTGAAGGTCGAGGACCCGATGTTCGAGTCGCAGACCAAGACCAAGTTGGGCAGCAAGGACATGGGGCCCGACGGTCCCCCGGTGCGTACCTTCGTGGTCGATTTCCTGAAGAAAGAGCTTGATAACTACCTGCATAAGCATCCCGAAACGGCGGACATCCTCCAGAAGAAGATCGTCGAGAACGAGAAGGAGCGCAAGGCGATCAGCGGCATCCAGAAGAAGGCCCGCGAGATGGCCAAGAAGGTGAGTCTCAATAATAAGAAGTTGCGCGACTGCCGCGTCCACCTGACGGATACGAAAAATGAATTGGCTGAGCAGACGATGATCTTCCTGACGGAGGGTAATTCGGCGAGCGGCTCCATTACGAAGTGCCGCGACGTGAACACCCAGGCGGTCTTTTCGCTGCGGGGCAAGCCGCTGAACTGCTTCGGGCTGACGAAGAAGGTGGTCTACGAGAACGAGGAATTCAACCTGCTGCAGGCGGCGCTGAACATCGAGGAGGACCTGGACAACCTGCGCTACAACAAGGTGATCATCGCCACGGATGCCGATGTGGACGGGATGCACATCCGGCTGTTGCTCCTGACGTTTTTCCTGCAGTTTTTCCCCGACGTGATCCGCCAGGGGCACCTGTACGTGTTGCAGACGCCGCTTTTCCGCGTGCGCAACAAGAAGGAAACGCGTTATTGCTACACCGAGGAGGAGCGCCAGAAGGCCATCGCGGCGTTGGGCAGGAACCCCGAGATCACGCGATTCAAGGGCCTCGGCGAGATTTCGGCGGACGAGTTCAAGGAGTTTATCGGCGAGGATATGCGCCTGGAGAAAGTGCGGCTGACCAAGGACGACCCGATCCACGACATGCTGGAGTTCTACATGGGCAAGAACACGATGGAGCGCCAGGGTTTCATCATCGGCAACCTGAAGATCGAAGCCGACTATGTGGAGGATGTGGCGGTATAAGCGTTGTT
>JAVBNK010000028.1:0-7147 GCA_031551595.1 Rikenellaceae bacterium
AATTTCGGACAAGAATTATTTTGTGCACCGAAAACGCCCCAAAGGGCGTTACCGCAATAACAGCCGAGGTGAGATAAGCGACTAATAATCATGTCATGAAAGGGCCCGGGACCGCATTCCGCGTCCCTATATAATAAAAAAATAGCAAATCACCAAAAATAATTTACAAAAAAGATACAACCTATTAAAAAATATATACCTTTGTGCGCCGTTTATTTATCAAGAAGTTAGGCTATTAAGACGGCTATATATACAATATTATATTTAATAATTACATTTTACAACACACAAGCATCTCGCAATCAGACGCTTATATTATTTTATGGGACGTATATTATTGATTATTCCGGTTTTATGGGCCTGCACTTTCCCCCTCCGCGGGCAAGGAAGTATCCGGAATGAAGATGTCCAGACCTCCGATTCCTCCGAACCGATCATCATAAATTTCCGCTTCGACCGGACGACGGTCGACAGCACTTATATGAATAACTCCCGCGCGTTGGCTTTCCTGTCCGTTTTGCTGGACGATGCCGCCCGGGTGGAATCCGTTTCGGTCGCCGCCTCCTGCTCGCCCGACGGCAACCCCGATTATAATGCCCGCCTGACGCAACGGCGCTCCGAAGCCATGGCGAAATATATCGCATGGCGCTTCCCCGCACTCGATCCGGCGAAAATCGACCGGACGACGGCTGCGGGCGGCTATTGGGACGGGCTCAAAACGATGGCCCAGGCCGATCCCGCCATCCCCGGACGCGAAGCCCTGCTCAAACTGGTCGGCCGCAAGGATATGACCGACCTGGCCAAAACCCTGCAGTTGCCCCTGCTCGACGGCGGGCGCACGTTCGCTTACCTGAGGAAGCACATCCTGCCCCACCTGCGTAACAGTACGGTCGTCGTGATCCGCTATATCCCCCGACCGGAAATCCCCGCCGAAGCGCCCGGGGAACCCGCCGTACAGACGCCCGGAGAACCCCTGCCTGTGCCCGCAGAACCGGAAACGCCCGTACGGCAGACTCAGGACCCGGTCGCAAAATACATCACGAAGTACGGCTTCGCCCTGCGCACCAACCTGCTCACGGACGCCGTGGCCGCACCCAACATAGGGATCGAAGTGCCCGTGGGCAGGCATTTCTCGGTGGCGGCCGATTTCACCTATGCCTACTGGAGCATCCACAACCGTTACGCCCTGCAAACCCTGCAAGGCGGCGTGGAAGCCCGCTACTGGTTCCGCCCGTCGGCCAGGCCGCTCACGGGCTGGAACGCAGGGCTGTACGGGATGTACTGCGACCGCTACGACGTGCAGTGGAACGAAGGCTACCAGGGCGACGGCTACTGGTCGGCAGGCGTGCTGGGCGGCTACACGCTGCCCCTGCGCGGGAATTTCGCACTCGATTTCTCGCTGGGCGCCGGCATCTGGTACACGCCCGAGGTGCGGCGCTACTCCGCCCCCGAGAACGGGCGCCTGATCTGGGAAGAAACCCGCTATAACGTCACACGATTCTCCATCACACGCGCACGCGTCAACCTGATATGGCTGATAGGCCGGAAAAAGGAGGTAAAACAATGAGAATGATCCGGAAATATACCATAGCCCTGACGGCATTGCTGGCGTGGGGGTGCACCGACCACCGCGACCTGTACGAGGTGGCCCATCCGATGCTGGCCGTGGAAGGCGACTGGATGCCCTCGCTCGACAAACAGAATATGACGCAGGACGCCACGGTCATGGTCTACCTGGACGGCGAGCGGGTGGCGGCCAAGGAGTATTTCTACTCCCCGAACAGCGTGACGGTCAAACTGACGAGCGGCACCTATGACGTACTGCTCTTCAACGGGCTGATGTATTCCGAGCAGGACACCCACCTGGACGGCATCTATTTCTGCGGCACGGACCGCGTGTCCTCCTTCGAGGGCTGCGCCCGCGAGGCGGCGGCGAACAAACGGCTCACGAAGGCCGACGGGGAGATCGTCGCCTCCAACGACATGGAGATCCTCACCTCGGCCCTGGTGCACGGGAAATTCGACGGCCAGAACAACTACTTTATCAAATACCGCAACGGAAAGAACGGCTTCCCGTCCTATGAGGACTACGTGGAGTCGAGCGTCAGCCTGACCCCGGCCGCGGTTTCCTATAACGCCCGGGTGACGGTCAACCTGACCAATCCGTCGAACGCTGCGGTGGCCAACGGCGCGCTGCGCGGTTTCGCGGGCTCGGTGATGATGGCCTCGCGTATGCCTTCGCACCAGGGCGTCACCCACCACCTGAGGCTCAACAACCTGTGGATCGACCCCGCGGACGACACCAAAGGCCGTATCGAATCGCCGGTGTTCGTCACCTTCGGCCCCCCGCTGGACCTGCCCGGGCGCAAATACGGGTTCGAGATCAGCGTCATCCTCAAAGACGGCTCGACGTACAATGAGACGATCGACGTGACGGAGCAGGTGGAGCCCCTGATCGCGAAGATGCGCCAGAATCTGGGACAGGCGGTCCCGGTGCATCCGCGGATCGCGATCGAACTGAGCGTCGATGTGACGCTGCCCGATGTGGAGGACCGGTCGGGCTCGATCGGGGTGGGCGAGTGGGGCGACGACGAAATCATACGAGTACCTATCAAATAAATCTACAAACAAAAACAACCAAACAACCTATTTTAATTTTAACTTTATGAAAATGAAATTCTGGGGTTTTGCAGCATTATCCCTGTCGCTTCTGGCAACAAGCTGTGCAAAAGAAACATTCGAATCGGCCTCGGACCTCGACGGCAAGATCTTTTTCCGCGCCGCCCTCGGCAAGCAGACCAAGGCCAGCGAGTTCACCTACTGGACGAAAGGGGACAAGATCAACGTGGTGGGTTACGCCACGGGTGCCACGGGCACTCCTGCAGCCGTATTCAACAAAGAGCTGACCTTTAACGGCGACGCGACGAGCGAAACCAGCAACTGGAGTTATACCGATCCGGTGGACCAGCCCGGTTATTCGATCACCTACTATTCGGTCTGCCTCCCGGGCGGCACCGCTCCCACGCTGACCGCCAACGGTGTGGACGCGACTTTCGACTACACGATCCCCGCCGTCGCCAGCCAGAAAGACCTGATCGCCGCCACCGATGAAACCAACCAGGCCGGTGTGGTGCTTGAGTTCAACCACCTGCTCTCCCAGGTCAACTTCGCCATCCAGGGCGTGCAGAACGTCAAGGTGGTGATCACCGGCCTGGAGGTAAACGACGTGGTGCACGAAGGGAAGTACAGCTTCAAGAACAACACATGGGGCGCCCTGACCTCGCCCACCGGCACTAAAGGTGACTATACCTACGCCTATACCACCGGAGAGAATGTGAGCGACGGCAAAAACGTGACCGACGGCACTACGACGGTCGTGACGATGGGCAACAGCGCGGGCGGCAACGCCCTGATGCTGATGCCGCAGGATTTCACCGCCAGCGGCGCTACCGGTTCTTTCTCGTTCAGCTATGCCCTCTACGACATTACCGCCGACCTTGATGACACGGAAGATCCCGCCACCCCGCTCCGTGAGGGTTCGACCAGCGTCGACCTCAAAGATTTCACGGGCGACGCATGGGAAATGGGCAAGCGCTACGTCTACCTGATCGACTTCACGGATTTCCTGAAGGGCGGCAAGATCGCCTTCACCGTGAGCGTCAACGCCTGGGTGGATGCCGATCAACCCGACGCTTCGCATATCAACCAGACGCTGGCGATAGCCGACGCGACCGCCGCTTCGATCGAGGCCGCCATCACCACGCTCAACGCAGCCAAAGCCGGCAACGGCAACCTGACCGTATTCCCGATCTCGCTGCCTGCCACAACAGAAGAAAAAACCATTACGTTGACGACTTTCGCATTCGCCAATTTCGCCGTAGACGACCAGATCCGCATCAACGTCAACTCCGAGGATATCACGCTCGAACTCGATGAAGATCTCCAAACGTTGCTCGGAGAAGATTGGGAACTCATCGCGCCCACCGCAGGGACGGTGTACATTCTCACAAGGAAAGCCGAGGTAATCGATTAACACCCATAGGCCGGGCGGGCCTGACCGCCTTCCCGGCCACAATTTTTCCGGAACGACAAACGTTTATTCTCCGGAAACACAGGAAATTATGAAAATAAACCGGTTCATATTCGCACTGGCCGCCGCAGCGACGATCGCCTGCGGGAAAGAGCGCGTCGAGTCATCCGCCGACGGACGGGAGGACGGCATGCGGCCGATCACCTTCGCCACGAAACTCACCCGCGGCGATATGGTCGACACCCCGGCGCTGCTCGCCGAGAAAGGCGGTTTCAACGTGTGGGCCATCGGCCACACCGGCAAGTGGGACCCTGCGGCCGGAGGTACGCCCCTGCTCGACGCCGCCGTCGTGAAAAGCACCGACCGGGGGGCGACATGGAGCTATACCAATCCGGCGGACTGGCCTGCGGACGGACGTTACGTATCGTTCTTCGCCTACGGCCCCGCGAACGCCGCGAGCTTCATGCTCGACAGCCGCGGGAAAACGCCCCGGATCGACTTTGCCGTTGCGGACATCGTCGCCAACCAGGTCGACCTGACGGTCGCCGCCCCCCTCTACGACCAGTTCGGGCCCGACTACGGAAACCGGCAGTCCGTGAACCTGCAATTCCAGCACGCGCTCGCGCGCATCCACTTCTCGGCAATCCTCGACCAGGCGACGACCGCCAACGTCAAGGTCAAATCGGTCACCCTGACGGGCCTCTACGGCCTCGGGATCGCAAAACTGCCCTTCGACAACCAGAAAAACCCATCGATCGAATGGACCATCGACACCTCGCTGAAGAGCAGCTACACGGTCTCGATCGGCGACGGCCTGCAGGATGTGTTCGTGGGAACCGCGTCGACGGAGATTTCGACCGGCAAGGGAATGATGTTCATGATCCCGCAAACGATCCAGCGCGCCGCCAACCCGCCCGCGATGGAGGTCGTCATGGAGGTCGACGGGAAAGATGCGGCCTATTCGGTGCCGCTCTTCTCGCCCGCGGCCTGGGAGGCGGGCAAATCGTACAACTACCAGATCCTGGCCCAGGCCAACGGCATCAAACTGATCGTGATCGACAGCGGCACCGAACTCGCCGACTGGGCCTCCGCGATCATGATCCAGTCGGTGATCATGACCGGCAACGCGATGAACCCCGGCATCGATATCGCCAAGTTCCATACCGCCCTGGAGAACCTGAACTATATGAAAAGGGACGAGAATGTCGGAAAATACTCGTGGTTCGATTATAAATGGGTCGGCCTCTACGCCACGCGCGACATCAGCCATGACATTACGCTGGACGTAACTCCCGCACTGACGACCAATTTCAACAAGGGCGACTGCATCATCTTCGATTTCAAGAAGGTGGTGGGCGAATGGAAAGAGTCCGGCCCGGGCAACCCTTACGCCGTAACGGTGAACTACGACCACGACGTGTGGGAATTGGCTCCCGCGTTCCAGACGCCCGACGGCTTCACGGGAGCGACCCTGCCCTGCGATTACACGAAAGACAAAGACGGAAATACGATCCCCTCGGTCCGCAAAGAACTGCAGAACGTCATCACCGACCGGGGAACGATCATACTGAAAAAGAAATGAGCATGAAACGGATCCTGTCATACCTCGCCCTGCCGCTCCTGCTGTGCACCGCCTGCGGCAAGGAGCGCCCGGCCCCGCAGGCCGCCGGGCAAGAACCGGCCATGAAATTCGGCGTCGAAGCCCTCGGCGGGCGCGCCTCTTTCGAAAAGGCCGATTCGATCACCTCGCTCGGGCTGTTCGGCTACTCCACCGGAACGCAGGTGTTCGATTCCCTGAACCCGCTGCACCTGCCCAACCTGTTCTACAACCGCGAGGTGAGCCGGACCATATCCAAAGACGGGAACGACGCCACCATTATCGGCGACTGGACCTATGCGCCGATGGTTTTCTGGCCGTCGGACGTGAACGTCAAAAACACGTTCTTCGCCTACGCGCCCCACACATCGAGATTCCCGGCGGAGGCGGAAGCCAGCGTTTCCGCCCAAACGGCATGGGATTACCCCACCCTGTGGTACACCGTGCCCGACAGGGTTTCCGACCAGATGGACGTTCTGTACGCCAAACCTGTGAAGAACGTGACCAAAGCATACAACGGCGGGCAGGTGCTTTACGAGATGAACCATGCGCTCTCCTGGCTGATCTTCGTGGTCGTCCCGACGCAACGGCCGGCCATACCCGGAACCGACCAGTTCCAGATCACCTCCCTGCGTTTCGTCGTCAGCAACCTGGTCACGCGTTCCGAGCTGAACCTGGGCACGGGCGCATGGCGCGACCTGGAAACGTCCCCGGCCGACTATGAATTCGATGTGCTCGACACACCCATACCCGCGGGCCAGGTCAGCGTCATAACCCCGCCCGCGAGCCGCCTGATGCTAATCCCGCAGCCGCTCACGCAAGCCAGGAACCCGTCGTCGATCGACGTGACCTTCAAGGTTTCCAACATCGCCGACGGCGACGCCGGCGACGACGACGAGTACTTCTATTCCATCCCCTTCCCCGACACCAAACTGCACGCAGGCCAGGTGACCATCTACCTGCTGCGGCTTTCGGTGGAAGGCATCGAGGTGGAATTCCATGAAAAGAACACGATCGACCAATGGCTGAAAGGCGAAGGACAAACCCTGGAGATCTATTAAACGGAGCGTTATGAAGAATATCGGTATAATGATCGCCGGGATCGCCGCATCGGCCGCGCTATGCGGCGGATGCAGCGACAAGGCCGCGGCCGCCGGCGAAAAAGGCAGGGTGGAAGTCGTCATGAACGCCCTGGTGGCCAATTCCCGCGCCGTGGTGGTCCCCGATGAGGACGGGCTCCCGACCGCGCCGCTCACCATCGGCATCCTGACGGGCAACTACAACCTGGACCCCGCCGCCACTCCCCCGGGAGAAGAAGACTGGGGGATTTATACCTACCTGGACCGGGGCGATTTCAGGCGCGTCGAAAGGACCGTCGACCAGACGACTGTCGTCAACGGCGAAATCACATACACCACCGCCGACGGCCAGCACCAGCAAAGGGTATTCTATGACGAAACGGGGATGTACTACATCCTGCGGGTCATCTATCCCTATATCTACACCTACCGGGGGGAAAC
>JAVBNK010000105.1:0-5424 GCA_031551595.1 Rikenellaceae bacterium
GAAAGGAATGACGACAAAAAACTGGGCGCCGGCATAATTCGGGGAGAGCTTCCCGGCCAGGGCGAGCAGGTGGATGTCGAACCAATGGTAAATCGTGGGGGATTGCAGCGCCGGATATAAAAGTTCGACATTGGCCGATTCGATCCCTGAGCGGGCCACATAGTTGGCCAGCGCGGCGTAGAACGAATAATCCCTGTGCATCGGGTAGAAATTGCCTGCCAGGTCGGCGCCTTTGAAGAACTGGAACGCGACCAGCAGCACGAAAACGGCGCAGAAAAGCGCAACGGCGCGGGAGTCGACGGCGATCTTCCGCCACCGCGGGGCTTTCAGGCGCATCCCGAAAGCCAGCAACGGAAGAATCCCCGCCATGATCGTCACGCCGCCGCAATTCGCCACCGCCCAGAGCGTCACCACGGCCAGCGCCCCGAGCGATATCCTCTTAAAGAAGCAGGCATAGGGATTCTCCGTCCACTCCCCGTCGCCGAGCGACATCAGAAGGTGTCCCGCCAGGAACGACAGGACCGTAAATCCGGCGGCCAGGGAAAAGTACAGGGCGAGATCGGTCATCATGCGTATTTAAAAAATACCGATGCGGAGCAGCACTCCGCACCGGTAAAAATCAACGGGTTTTGAACAGAACTTTTAGTTGTTGTGCTCGGAAGGCTCGATCGGCTCCGGTGCGTCGACATCGGTCCATACCGTGTCGCTCAGCCTCACGCTTACCCTGCCTGCGAAATCGATCGTAGGCATGAACGTGTAGTAATTCCTTTTGGCGACAGCCCAGGTGGTCACCGTGGATGCGACATCCTTGAAATAGATCACTTTATCGGTAATCGTATCGATATCTCCTGCAGAATCGTAGATCCTGTACGACACCTTCATGTATGCGCCGGTGCTGCTGCCAATTGTTTCGTAAGGCAGTACGAACGCGGAAGCGAAAGTCGTTGTCGGGTTAGCGCCGCTGTCGGAATTGGCCCCGTCGATGGACAGCGTAACGCCGGCCTCATCGTCTATCGCCACATAATCCTCCTCATCCGGACTGATCGTCGCGGCATCCATCGCGATCTCGAAAGGAACAGACGCAGGGGTGAACAGTTTGATGCCCGTGACTTCGATATGCAGATCGTTTGTAGAACTGGTATTATCAGACACTTTGAAGCACACCTGTGAAACGATGTGGTCGAACACAAAGTTTATCGAAGAAGTCGTGTTGTCTCCGGACGAAGTACTGCAGATAAGTTCGCTCTCTACGTCGTTGTTATAGGTGAAACTCACGGAAGGCGCAGTCGTGCCGCCGGCAAAGGTAGGGGTAATGCCGGCTGCAGGATCACCCGACTGCACATAGGCGAAGAAAAATACCGTGCTGCCGTCGCCCGGGAGATAGTACGAATGGGGAGTAGTACCCGCAGGGTCGGAATAGGTCTGGACATCGGTACCGGTATCCTCAAGCGCTTTCATGTAGAACACATCCTGCACGCCGGTCGTGTTCGGGTCCATATCGACTTTCCCACCGGCCAGATTCACAGCATAGACCGTAATTACGGTGTCTGTCAGCGTATTGATCTCAGTAAGGGCCCTCGTGGTTTTGCCGGTGGCCAAACGGGCTTTGAAAGGGACCTGCTCCCCGGCCTCGAAAACATCTTCTTTGGCACAACTTGACATCGAAACGATGAGGGCTAATGTTGCGAGAGCCGAAAACAATTTTGTCATAGATCAGACGGAATAATAGTTTAATTGTATAAAATGACTTGTGGTGTGCATCCCTCCACATTCGTAAAAAACCTCTTCACTGCACGGGCTTAATTATCAAAGCCTTCAATTATTCTTTACGGCGCAAATGTATTTGCTTTTTCCAACATTCCATGAAAATTATGTATCTTTTTTTACATTTTTATACTTTTCGGTACAATTTTTATAAAAACACATCCTGGTTGTCGTCGTTTTCCCAGGGATCGACCTCTATGTCACCGGAGTGTGAGTCCGGATCGGGAAGCGTCACCGCGATCCGCAGTTCCAGGTCCAGGCCGGCGTCGCAAACCCTGCGGTCGATACGGTCCCTGATCAGTGCGGCTATCGCCTCAACCTGCGCCGACACGTCGGCGAATACCCTGTAGGTCCGGTTATTGGCCAGGACGAACGCCAGGTTTACACCGTATGTCCGTTGCTCTGCCAGGTCCAGCGGCGGACCGAACGTGGCGAATGCGGCTTCGATATTACCAACGGTTTCCGAAGGGGGATTATTGTTCGTAAATGCCAGAGAATAAATGACAGGCCCGTGCGTAGGCATCCGCGAAGCCACCAATACCCCGCCCGAAAGCCCGCTGACCTCGCCCGCGACATCGCGCGAGGCGAGCAGGTAGTTGAGGTTGCTGACCGTCACGATCACTTTTATGCGGTACACCAGCCGGCAGGGAATATATTCGATTGAATCCTGGACGTAATGGCCGACGTCGCCCGGCCGGAGCCGCCCGTCGATATATTTGGTCGTAAAGGCATCCTCGCCGCCGATGGACTTCATCAGGCCGACAGAAGCGAGCGTATCCGGCTCGTTCACCACGATATCGCCGTTGTTCCGCCGTATGGCAACCGTGGCGTAGGCTTCGAATGTATCGTAATGTTCCGTGCCGCGGTAACGGACATAGTCGATCCCGCTGTTCAGTGTGCCGTTGACGACCAGCGTGCGGTAGTTGTCCGGCGAGAGTTGCAGCGTATCCACAGGGCGTGCCGTGACAAACTGCCTGGGCCTGGCCGCATGGTCGCCGTAGAACATGACCGTCCACTGGTCGGGAGCCAGGCGGGCGCGGCTCCAATCGCATTTTATCTTGACCAGCGGGCTCGAAACCACATCCAGGTCGCGCTGCCCGGTACAACCGCTGAGCGCCGCGATAAGGATTATAACTCCCCACAGGCTGTTATGGATCTTCATCGTTTCCCTCCTTTCTTCGTTTCGACCAGCCACACGAGTGAAAAGTTCACTTTCGTCAGCGTAAACCCGCTCCATCGCCCGGTTTCCCGCCAAATGAGATGATAATCACCCTCCGTGTCGTAGAGGGGCCTGTCGTAGGTGCGGTACTGCGACGTCGAGAAATATCCCGCGCCGAGCCCCGCCTCCAGCGAAAGGTTGCGCCCCACGGGGAAGGCATATCCCGCCGTGACGCCCGCCGACCACGACCCGTCGCCCTGGCAACCGTCTTTCCACTGCACGTCGTAGCGCTGCCAGTAGCGTCCGTAAACCCCGAAGTTCCAGCCCCGCAGCGGTTTGCCCCACTCCGGATTCGAGCGTTTGCGCCGCTCGCTTACGGGCAGCCAGTAACGGCCCGACACTCCGTATTCAAGCGTTTGCAGGGCATACAGGTGGTTGGACGTACGCCAGTAGGCATAAGCGGCATCGCCGATCACCGACCAACGCTCGCCCAGGGGAATCTCCACACCCAGGTTGGCCGCACCCGCCAGGTCATAGAGCAGGTTGGTCTTCAATGCGAAGGGATAGGATAAGACCGGCGGCTGCGACTGCGGCTGCGCCGGAAGAAATTCGGGTTGCGGCTGCGCGGGAAGAAGTCCGGGTTCGGGCTGCGGCGCTACACCCTCCGGTGCGGCGGACGCTAACGTATCGGGACGCGCGGACGGCTCCCCGGCCGGCCGGGGAGCGGGCAGTGTCTGCGGCGTGTAAGACATGAACACCATCGCCCCCAAACGCAGATAGGGGTAATACCGGGGCAGGATATACCGGTAATAGGTCGTCCCGCCGTCGAGCCGCGTGAGCGCCTCCTGCTTCTGCTGCTCGTCCATGGATGAGCGCAGGATACCGAGCACCTTGTCTTTCGAAGGCAGGTTGGCGTCGTTCTCGGCAAGGCGTTCCATTCCGTCCCAGTTTTCCCCCCGCGCCGCGGTGACGATCTTCGAGGACCCGAGACCAGGGTAACGGCTCACTATATAATCGCGTAGGGTGACGGCCCTGCGCTCCGAAAGGCGCTTGTTATACGCCGAGCCGCCTTCGGGCGAAGCGAAGGCCGAAATGGTGAGGGTATCGATACGCCGCGCACTCTCCGAAACGAGCAGGGAGTCGAGTTTATGCAGGTTGTGCCGGTTCGACAGGTAGAGCGAATCGAGCGTCGATTGATCCCACCGGTAATAGATGGCCACCGCCGTTTTGCCGTCGCCCGGCAGCGCCGGCACGGCGGGGAGATCGGCCGCCGGGGTTCCGCCGGGCTCCCGCCGGGCGGAAATGAAAGGAAGGTCGCCGTATTTCGACAACACGGCACGTATGGCGCCGGGATCGTCCCTGCGCGTGGAGTAGTAGATATCGTCCGGCGCGTCGGCCGGAACCGGCCCCGGACAGTAGACGGCTTGTACCGAGTTGGCGAGGGAGGCATCCGTACACAGATAAAAGGCGAATTGCTTTCCGGCAAGCATCCGCAGTTTGCCGCACAGGTAAGTACGCACCACAGCGGCCCTGGTCGCCGCCATGTTGATCGCCGCCGGATCGTCCCTCTCCTCCGGGGCCAGGCAGGCGACGAGCCGGATGTGACCCTGGCCCGAGGATATGACATCCCCGTGCCGGGCGGCGGTCGATTCCAACAGCGCCAGGCCGGATCTGTTCAGTTTATAATCCGGATAAAGTATATCGCTGCCCTGGCGGAAAGCGATGACCGGACCGGATACCGCAGGGGGCGTCGCGCACACGGCACGCAACGACAAATAAAACACGGCAAGGATGACTGGTATCGTACTTCTGGCTCCCACTCTCAATATAACGGTTTGACATTCGACGCCGGCCCGGCCCGGTATCGCCGCGGAGGTCTGCATCCTCCCCAGGCTCCGGGCCGCACGGCAGTGAACGACTGGTTATTAAATTGAATCATTCTCTCTGATCGGATGCAAATGTATCGTATTTTTATATGCAGCCAAATAACGGGACCGTTTTTCATGGGGACTCCGGGCGACGAATCTGCGGAACCATCTGCTAAACAACAATATCACTGCCAAATTTTTTATCCGGAATCCACACGGAAATATTCCCGGCCAATACAATGACCCGTTAAAAGGTTCCGGGCATACGACGATTGTTTTCCGATCGCCGGGGAAAGTGTCATACGCGTTGCTTCCCGGGACATGGCTTTACCCCCTTCGCAGCGGCTTGTATCCGGTTCCCTGCAAGCATAACGTCACTTTCCGGCACACACAATTTTATCCGGGGATAATTTCGATTAGACGCTGATATAACGTGAGTCCATCAAATTTAAACACCAGAAACCACAGCAATATATATGATCCGGCAAGTTTAATTGAATTCGTCGAACTCATATAATATATTGCGCTATGGCAGCGATTATTACGAATAAAACGGCCCTGCAGGTTATGCAGGGCCGGGAAAGATGCGGACGCGGTACGGCGATTATTTTTTCGGCGCTTCGTAGTCGATCA